>JAUWOA010000108.1 GCA_030612365.1 Candidatus Thorarchaeota archaeon | reverse complement strand
GTTGTGTGATGGCAAAACGGGCAGAGGACAAGAGAGATGAGGGACAAGCGAAGACCACTGAGCCCAGTAGTACCATCGTCCGTGGACTAGAGGATGAGAAGACATGAAGATAATCCACAATTCTCGCTATTCCTTTCCTGATGTCACAGCTCCCTATCAATGCCTTCAAGACTCCCTCTCAATCACGCTATCATGAAAGATACAGGGCGACGCACACAAACAGGTCGAAGAACTCTTGGAAGCGTCTTGTCGAAGCACTACTGCCCGAGAGATACGGACTTGAGATTGAGGAACTCCTTGCAGCTGCACAGACGCTCTACGCTTTCGATACGTACGGTGGTATTCCCCTTGCCGAAGTTGGCAGGTCTTTTGACACGAATGTCAGAGGACTGGCTCGGAAGATGGCAGTCTTGGTTAATCCATCAAGGACACCCTACATCATTGAAATGCTCGCGTGGATTCTCAACAGAAGATGAGGAGGAAAAAGGGGCTTTTGACAGAGCACTACCTTCCTTGCAGTTCAGAATCGTATCCTACTCTTCAGGGATTAGGCCTTTCCTCTTGAGTGGCGCCTCAATCCTTTTCCTCGCCTTTTCATTCTCTTCTTTGATCTTGTCAATCCCAATGTCTTCAAGCTGCTGAGACATCTCCTTCATAGTTTTCACAAAGATGAGGCCCTCTGCAGCGGAGATCTCTTTCCAGCGGAGTCTCCCGGGGCTAATCCCCGCTCCCTCCACCACTTTGGCATATCTCTCAATGCGCTCCTTTGCGTGAACGTTCCCCGCGATGTAATGACAATCAGTGGGCAAGTGACAGCCACCGACTAGCACCATGCCTGCACCCAACCTGTAGGCCTCAGCCACGAAGTCCGTGTCCACACGTCCAGAGCACATCACCCGGATGATTCTGGAATTCGGCGGGTACTCGAAACGACTTGTTCCTGCTAGGTCTGAGCCGCCGTAGCAACACCAATTGCAGGCGAAAACCAGCACTTTCTCCTCTGCTTTGTCTTCAAGTGCCGCTCTGACCTGAGCCACTATTTGCTCATCTGTGAAGTGCATCTGCGTTATGGCGTCATGTGGGCAAGATGCAACACAGGTGCCACAGCCGTGGCAGTTGGCGACGTTGACTACTGCAGCCTTGCCTTCATGGGCGGTTATGGCGCCGTAGGGGCACTTGTCAACACAGATGCCACATTTCCTATCCGTGTTTACACACGTTTCTGGGTCAATTACTGCAACAATAGGTTCAATCTCCACCGTTTTCTTCGATAGTACAGTCGCAGCCCTTGCCGCGGCCCCACTGCCCTGAGCAACTGAATATGGAATGTCCTTGAGACCTTGACATGCACCAGACAGGTATATGCCATCAACAGGCGTGTCTAGGGGTTTGAGCTTTGGATGTGATTCCATGAAGAACCCATCTCCGCTTCGAGTTATGTGCAGTTTGCTGCCAAGCTCGTTAATACCTTCGCTGGGCTCACCGGCTGTCGAGAGAATTAACAGATCTACCTCAACCTCGATAGGTTCACCCAGAAGAGCGTCCTCTGTCCTGATGATGAGGTTCTTTGTGACCGGGTCTTCAATGACCTCTGAGGGTCTGCCCTTGATGAATGTGAATCCTGACTCTCTTCCTCGTCTGTAGAAATCCTCGTAGCCCTTTCCTGAGGTCCGCATGTCGATATAGAAGATGTAGATTTCCGTGTCTGGTTCATGCTCCTTGATCAGAACACTATTCTTGATCGTTGCCATGCAGCAGAAGTTCGAACAGTACTCGTACTTGTTAATGTCCCTTGAGCCAACACACTGAATGAACCCGACCCTCTTCGGGTGCTTTCCATCCGACCTGCGGATGACTTCTCCACCGGTTGGTCCACCTGCGCAGACAAGTCGCTCTACCTCAAGGTTGGTAAGCACATTGTCAAACTTGCCATAGCCATAGTATCCCTTTTCCGCTGGCTTGCTCTCTGACCCTGGTGTTGGTTCATACATTGAGTGGAAACCAGTCGCCACGACTATGGTGCCAACCTCCACCTCAATCTCTTCGGGCTCTTGTGAGAAGTTTATGGCTTGCCTATCGCCGCAAGCGTCAATGCACTTGAAACACTCAATACAGTGGTCCATGTTTATCGTGAAGACGAGTGGAACTGCTTGGGGGAATGGAATTGATATCGCCTTTCGCGTTCCGAGGTTCTGCTCCCAGCTGTTTGGATACTCTACCGGACAACTTTCGGCACACTCGCCACATCCTGTGCATTCTGACTGTATAACGTATCTTGCCTTCTTCAGAATCTTGACCTTGAAGTTGCCAATGTAGCCATCAACTTTGAGAATGTCTGCGTACGAGATGATCTCGATGTTCGGGTTTCTGGAACATTCGACCATCTTCGGTCCTTCGATGCAAATCGAGCAGTCTAACGTTGGAAATGTCTTGTCGAGTTGAGCCATGTGACCTCCAATGCTCTCGTCGCGCTCCACAAGATAGGTCTTGAATCCCATGTTCGCTAAGTCAAGAGCGGAATGAATTCCAGCAACTCCGCCACCTATTACCATGGCGTTCGGGGTGACTGGTACCTCGAACTTCTTGAGTGGCATCAGGAGCCGGGCCTTGGCCACCGCCATCTTGATGATCTCTTTTGCCTTCTCCTGTGTAGCATCTCCCTTGGGGTGGCACCATGAACAGTGCTCCCTTATGTTTGCCATTTCAAAGTAGAACTCGTTGAGACCCGCATCTTTGACAGTGGTCCTGAATGTTGGCTCATGCATTCTCGGAGAACAAGCTGCCACCACAACTCTAGTGAGATCTTGCTCTACTACTGCCTTTCTGATTTCATCTTGTCCCGGGTCAGCACATGTATAGCGGTTCTGCTTAACGAAAACAACATCTGGGAGTTTCTTGGAGTACTCTTCGAGGTCGTCCATGTCAAGAGTTCCAGCGATATTCAAACCACAATGGCAGAGGAACACACCTACGCGGGGTTCCCTAAGTTCTACTACCTCCGTATCGGTATCTGTCTTTGATTCTGTCATTATTAGTCACCGCCAGCTCCAATCACTTGTCTCCTTGTCATGGACTCAGCAACCTTGGAAGTTCTCTTTGTTCGCATCTCCTGTTCCAATGCCGTACCTGTAGCCAACTTCTCTAATGTTTTATTCCAAGCTCCAGATTTCACCTGAGTATGACGGATTGATGTACGGGTCACTATCAACGCTTCTGGTTCTGGACAGACCTTGACACACGCCTCACAGTAGACACAGAACTTGTCTATTGGGTAGACCTTTCCATCATCCCCGAGCTCCAATGCCTCCACTGGGCATACATCGAAGCAATTCTGGCACCCTTTGGGACACTTCTCTTGTTCTATCTTGATTGACCCGTGGAATATCTTGCGAACTTTAATTGCACCATCTGTTCTGTCTTCACAGACTCTGCAACAAGGACAGGACTTCTCATCAATTGTCAGTTTGCCGTCCTTGACGGAGATAAGCCCTAATGGACAGAGTGTTTCCGCCTTCTTGATGTAGGGCGCAATCTTCGACTCGTCTACGACAATCTCACGAATATACTCAGGAAAGGCATCGAATTCGTGTACACAGACCATGGGTTCGCCATTGAGGGTATGCGTTATGGCTGCGAAGGGGCAGGTTGCTTCACATATACCACAATGATCGCACAAGTGTGGGTCGATGTCAATCTGGGCTCTCACAGCTCTCTCTTTGCCTTCTATGACTTCCTTGGGTCGTTCATGAAGAGATATTGCACCTGTGTGGCAGACTCTCTCACAAATACCACATCCCCTGCAAGCCTCTCTATCAACAATCAGAAGGAATCGCTTAGTATAGAGTCCGCGCTCGATAGTGAGAGTGCGATCATCCTCGGTCCTGATGAGTTTCAGCGGCACTGTTCTTCCTCCACGTGCAGAAACACAGTCAGAGGTCCGTCAGACCTGCCTGTAATTTCACCTCGCCTTTGACCTCCCCTTCTTAAGTGCTAGGAAATGGCCCACCGCATTGCACGATTAGTAATCATGATTCAATTAGAGAATCAGAATCGACCTTTCCTGACACTTATAACGTGATGTGTAAGCCAAGCGACATCCTAGAACTGAGAGAGAGTGTTTCGTATTGGATGGATATGCAGGAAAAATTCTCTATGTTGACCTAACAACTGGGGAGTCCAGAACCGAGCCGCTTCCTGAGAAGATGGCTGGGGATTTCCTAGGGGGCGCCGGGTTCGGAATCAAGATGATAACCGATCTCCAGCGGCCAGGAACTGATGCTTTTGACCCTGAGAACCCCATAGTTTTTTCATTGGGTACCTTCTGTGGCGTAATGGTCCCGGGAGCAAGCAGTAAATGGGGGGTTGCAGGCAAGTCTCCGCAATCAAATGCCCTTGGAGAGGCCTACTCAACAGGATTCTTTGGGGCCGAGATGAGGCGAGCGGGCTACGATATCGTAGTGGTAACGGGCAAGGCGAAAGATCCCATCTATCTCTATATTGAGGATGAATCAGTGCAGCTGATGGATGCCTCGCATCTATGGGGAAAGGACAATTGGGAAACTGAAGCCATGATTAAGGAGGAACTGGGAGACCCAGGGGTCCGACTGGCCTCTATAGGACAAGCCGGAGAGAATCTTGTGCGATTTGCATGCATCATAAATGACAGGTTGCGTGCGGCCGGACGGACTGGAATGGGTGCAGTCATGGGGTCGAAGAACTTCAAGGCGATTGCTGTAAGAGGCACTGCAGACATTACTGTAGCTGATGTCGAGAAGTTCAAGGAACTATCATTTGAGATGTACAAACGTGCCAAAGGGCCTGCAACTGAGAAGTATAGAGGGCTTGGCACGGCCGGCAACGTATTGGTGCTTAACAAGGCCGCAGCCATGCCAACAAGGAATTGGCAGGACGCAGTGTTTGAGGGCGCCGAGAAAATAAGTGGGGAGTTCATGAATGAGCATTATGTCACCAAGATACAGGGCTGCGATGCTTGTGGAAGCCGATGCGAACACGTTGCATCTGTGAACGAGGGGATCTACAAAGGCGCCTATGCACGAGTGGAATACGAGCCAATCTACGCTCTTGGTTCCTGCACAGGCGTTGACCGAGCGGATGCCATTATCAGGTCAGTACAGCTATGTGACCTATACGGATTGGACGCATTGTCCGCAGGGGTTGTTGTGGCTTTTGGCATGGAGCTCTTCGAGAAAGGCTTGATTACTAAGAAAGACACTGGTGGAATTGACCTTCGCTTCGGGAACCATGAAGCGCAGAACGAGATGCTTCGGAAGATTGCTTTCAGAGAAGACATCGGAGATATCCTTGCTGAAGGCGTGGCGAGAGCAGCAGAGAAGATTGGTAAGGGCTCCGAAGCTTTTGCTCTGCACATCAAGGGCGTTGAGATGACCGGTTATGATGTACGGGGTCTCAAGACATGCGCTCTGGGTTATGCTGTTTCCCGGAGAGGTGCAGACCATCAGCGTCATGGAGCATATGGTCCGGACCTGAAAGGCACAGTCGATCGTTTCAGTGTTGATAAGGGTCGTGGACAACTAGTCATAGATGGGGAAGATGTGTACAGTGTGATAGACTCACTCATCCTCTGTAAATTCAACAGGGGGATTTGGAATTTCGATGAGATGGCTCAGATGTACACTCATGTCACCGGCCTACCAATGACTGGTGAAGAGATACGTCGTGCTGGGGAGAGAATCAGTAACTTGGCTAGGGTATACAATATCCGCGAGGGTCTTGGCAGAGCCGATGATAACTTGCCCATACGGTGCATGACGGACCCCATCAAGTCTGGTGTGGCAAAAGGCAGTCTGGTAACTCGGAAGGAACTGGATATCCTACTCGACGGTTACTATGAATCACGTGGTTGGACCAACGAGGGAGTACCGACGAAGGCAAAAATGGACGAGCTAGATCTGGGTGAATACTACCAATATATTGAGGGGTTGGCCAAGAAACCGAAACCCCGAAAGGCCAAGAGTAAAGGGAGGGCTAAGTGATGTCGAAGAGAGAACACAAGTTTGTTTCTGCAGATCCAGAGCTGTGCACTGGATGTACACTGTGTGAGTACGCATGTGCCCTTGAGAAGGATGGGGTGTTCAATCCACTGAGATCAAGGATTAGAGCAGTCCGGCTCTATCCAAGCGGCAACATCGCAATCGCATGTAGACTCTGTGAAACTGCACCCTGTGTCATTGCATGTCCAAGAGATGCCCTTGATCAATCAGAAGAGAACGGCACAATCATAGTAGATGATGACAAGTGTGACGGCTGTGGGTGGTGTCTTGAAGCCTGTGATTTCGGCGCAATCACCATACATCCTGTGACAAAGAAAGCAATAGTGTGCGATCTCTGCGATGGAGAACCCAAGTGTATCGAGATATGTCCCGTGGAGGCTCTTTCCCTAGCCAGTCGGGATACTCATGCCACAAAGGCTCGGATAGAAGCCTCAAGGAAGCTCCTGAAAGCCCAAGAAGAATCAGAG
>JAUWOA010000089.1 GCA_030612365.1 Candidatus Thorarchaeota archaeon | reverse complement strand
CTCTGCAATCTTCTCTCTAAGCTCCGGGCGTCCCAAGTGGTAACCGTATCTCAGTTCGACTTCATCTAGGTCGATACCAAGGTCTTTCACTCTGAAGAACTTCATTCCACTCTCGCCGATGTCATAGTCGACCTCATACTGATACTTGTCAAACCAGTCTTCGAGTGGCATCCGCTTGAAAACCATTCCACTGCCTCGGGAACTCCTGCACATACACGCGATAAATACGTTCGCACGAGCCGTTGCCCGAAACTTGTCTTGTACAATCCTGGACATCAATGTCTTTGACTGATGTTCGGTTCCTGATTCATAGAGGTCTGCTCTGCAGAGAATAGGTCCTGTACGACGAATTCAAATTGCACCCGGTGGCCTACTCCTCCAGTCCATTCATGAAGTCATTTATCTGGAATTCGAAAAGACTGACGCAAGTATGGCTTGTGTTTCAGTCAAAACATCATCAAATTTTGGTAGGCTGGATACGAATCTGCCGACATCTTGAGCCCAGGACTGCCTAATCTCCTCCATGCGGTCTTCAGGGAAGAAATCGTCCAGCGAATCATATTTGACGTTTCGCACCTCACACTTTCTCTTAAGAAGATCCGGAAGGCAATCAAGGTTCAGCTTGGGTTGATACTCCTTCAAAACACGCCAAATATCATAGATATCCCTGCCACGGGGAGGAGCCCAGCCGCGTTCCAGTCGCTGTTTTTCTTTTTGAAGTGCAGCTCTGAGATTCTCAGCTACTATTTCTTCAAGCTGATAACAGCTTACTTCTACGTTCAGATGGCCATCGTAATGATGAATAAGTGACTGAACCATTGGTTCAAGAATGACAGGTTCATCATGCGTGACCTCAATTTTGATTGACTGACTCAATTGTTTATGCCACGGAAATTGGATACGCACCTTGAAAGCTTCTTGATCTGTTGGATGTGGGTTCTTGAGCGTGATGCGCTCCAATGAGATAAGAAAATTGCCGGATTCTTGAAGCATATCTCTCATTGATTCGCAGGCGATGCTGATCTCATTCTCAAGGTCATGAAGCGTTGGAGCATCAATGCTAGAGAAATCCAAATCTTCAGAGAACCTATAATCACCAAAGTAGAGTTTCTTGAGCGCTGTTCCGCCTTTCATGACTAGAGTGGTTCTCAGATTCTCTCGTTCCATCAGACCTGCAATAATATAACCAATTGCGTAGTCCTTTTCCAGAATCGGAAGACCGCCTTCTATCTGCTTTGCTTCATCCATTAGCTTCTGTTTCAGCGTTCTCATGAAACCATCTTCTCAGCAGTGTTGTCCACAATCCTCCAATTGTGATCATAAGTCCCTCTCTTGACTCTTGTCGAATCAATTTCGTAGAATCCAGATGCCTTAACGAACCTAAGAGAATCAAGTGTTGATTCATGTATTCCTAGCTTTTCAAGAGACCATCCAATTCTCTTCATAACGGAAACCTTACCATATCTTATGGCATAGGAAACTAGCTTCTCCAGGTCGATTTGATCAACGACTTCTTCCAATGTACTCAGAACCCATTGAATCCCCCCAAACATACGAGGAAAGGCGAAGCAATCAATGATTGTACGTTCCTTGTCAGTTATCTTAATCTTGAAAAACTCATCAATCCAGATTTCTTCTAGTCCGAAGTAATAGCCATATTTGACACTGACATACTCGTATTGTGTTTGGCCAATCTTCCATGTATGCTTAGTTCCTCGTTGACTGTCAGCTCCATGCATACTTGGAGTCACTACCTTCTTTGGCGTAGTGGCAGTCACTGTAAGTGGGATTTGCTCAGTGAACCCATGAAAGCTTAGTGCGGACCAGTGGCTAATCGCCGACGGTTGAACTAAACGAGTTGCTATTGCAAACGGATGCACTGTCACTAACCCTGAAGTTCCCATAGTTATTACGTAAAGACCCCGGCGAATTCGCTTAATCCATTGACCAGCTGCAAGTTCGTGTAGGATTTTTCTAAGATGTCCCTTTCCAATGCCAAGATGGCCAGCCGTCCTTTGTGCATCTTCTATATCAAAAATCACTAGTCCTTCTTCTGTCAATTCTCTGATCAACTCAATTCCCTTGGTCACCGCATATCTCGCCAACTCTTTCACCATGATGATTGTAATATATTTTATACTGCAAAAGTTACTTTCTAAGTAATTATTGCAGTACATTTATTAGTGTTTCTACGTCCTCAGTAGTTTTGAATTACACGGATTGAAAGGCTATGAACACATCACCATCTCGAATGACAAGTTTGTAATTATCGATGCTTTGTTCTGTATGCTAGATTCTGGTTAATCCATAAGCAGCGCATCCTCTGGCGGGCCTACCAGTTTCAGAAACACTGTGCGCTGTATGTTCTCATGCTAAGACAGTCATGCTTGAACCGTTCATTGTAAGTTGCACGAAGTTGGACACCGAAGTCTACTGCATCCAGAGAACGGCACTGGACTACTCCGTGAGGACCCTTCACAGGTGTGTCATATTCCTCAGAGATCAATGTCGTATTGGTCTATATAAAGCCCACAATGGAATTGTCCAGATATGTCCAACTTTGCAGCAGCTGTTTGCAATCCCACAGAAAGAACTCGGGAGTCGATTTGGTCAATATCTCCATAAATTGAGGTTGGTGGTTTCCTTGGCCGATTTCTACGAATCCGACGGAGTAATCATACGCGAACCTGAGAATACCCTTCAGGATTGGGTTCTTTGCACTCTCGACTGATCTCTCTGACTCGGTCACGTCGCCACCTCAGTGCCTTTTCGCTTCTTGCATCATAAGACGGCCTATGTTTCTGACAACCCCATTCTCATAGTCTGAGCGGGACTCCACTGCAGAGGGCCCACATGTGAAAAACCATCATGCCAAACCGAAGAGCGACTAAACCTAAAGAGTACCGTGTGTACGTCCAGCCGGCTAGTCCTGAAATGGGGTGTTGTGTTCACGGCCAAGAGGGAGAATTCGAGACTTCGCTCGCGAGGCCCGTATTTTCTATCCACCACTACAGTCCGATATGATAGGACTAGGTCAGTGCGCCACCACTGCAAGACGCAGCCAGCGCGCAAACACTAGAACAGAACCTAGCAGATCACGGAGAGTTTCACGCTGAAAACATCGATATTCTTGGATTGGTCGCCAAGATGGCCTCACTGTCAGATTTTGCACCACACTCAATCCAACGACCAATTGAACTGATGCCGAAATGGGTGGGAGAAACCCCCGGGTTCATTCTTAAAATCATGATGGGACTGGTAGCAATTCACAGTAGACCTCTCCGTAACAAAACTATGGTCCAGCAGACCAAGAGCCAAAGCATGCCTGAGAAACCTGCCAAGCGGGCAATCGAAAAATCGCTGAACGAAAGCATAATCTATTCTCCAAAGAAGGGCAAGATCACACGTACCGAGTTGAGATGAAGTCTAGACCAAGTCAATTGTGTGAATAGCCCACCTTGGTCGATGGTTCTTTGTTAGGTTCCCAAGTGATCCCGAGCGGCTGCAATTCCCATCTTGCTCAGGGAATACCCTGGTCCGTGGTGCTGGATAAGATATCCCAGCCGGGCCAGTCGCTTCAGTTGTTTCTTTAGACCTTTCTTGTTTCGGATGTGACATAGACCTGCTATCGAGTCTACTCTCCGATGCCTGGACATGATTATGCCTTTGTCATATAGGCATGTCAATAGCCTCAGGTCGTCCACATCAAGAACCATAACGTGAGTCATCTTGTCTACCTTTCACTTAAGTGTTGTGCATAATTGTATAAACAACTTCATCAAAATAACTCAAATTTCCTTATGATGGATATGTTTATACGTTTTTATAGAACTGCATAGATACACAGAATGTAAGAGATTGACTTTCTGGAGTAACTGCTCATGACTGTAGAAGATAGGGTGAGGTTTGAAGAGGCGGTAAATAGAGTGTTGAGGGTCCTCAAGCCAGACACCCCAATGACGACTAATGAGATTTCGAGAATCGCAGAAGTGAACTGGAAGACTGCAGACAAGGCAGTCCATTTCGTGATCAGCATTCAAGATCATCTGACAGCCAACGAGGTCGTGGTCCTTGGAGGCAGAGGAAGGAAGATAGTCCTGCTCCAGATGAGGGTCGAGCTCTCAAGACTGCCTAAGGATGTTGCGGATTGGTTCATTGAAACGAAGTTCTTCAGAGGCAAGAAGGAGCGACCCTCCACCGAAGAAGTCTACGCAATAATGGCACCGCTAGAGAGCAAAAGGGTTTCAATTGAAGAAGCAGTAAGCAGGACACTCCATGCACTCGAGATGGAGGATGAATTGTCTGTGTTGGAACTGTCCAAAAGAACTGGAATCAACAGGCGGACTGTGGCGAGGGTTCTAGACTTGCTTCTTGAAGTCCAGAATCACGTTGCCGATTTCAAGGTCTCAAGGACTCACGATGGGACAATCATCAAGCGTAAGTTGCCAGATCTGCATACACTCGACAACTCACGCATGGTCTATGTTCTCAAGAGGAGATACCTGCCTGATGACGTAGAGGAACTCCCAGAGAATCAGGAACGTGCTCTTCTCCAGATGGCTTAGCTCTCGAGAGCGGAGCCTCTGATAGGTCCATTTCGAAGCGGATCTGCGACTGCTACAAAGACCTGTACAATTCAAATCGGATTGATAGGATGGCCAGGATATGGGGATGAAACCACTTCGACAGGACTGACTACTGTTTCAATGTCGTGAGGGCTGCGGCGGCGTGGAGTACTAGATTACCGGAAGCATGTGAAGCTGGGAAGGAATCCTGTTGTGGCAGCGGTTCATTCATTGCTTGAATTGCCTGAGGTATCGCAAGACAACTCTTTAATAGCGTGATACGATAGGAGTACGCAGGGTCATTCCTAGGCCAGGGTGTGATTCCGTTCCGAAATATCTCATATATTCCTTTTCTTAGAATCCATGCCACTTCTCATCTGACTTGGGTGACCACGAATCCGGTTTAGTTACGTCAATAATGCGGATAGCATCACGGTATTGACTCACTAACTCCGCAGTTTCAAACGCTTCGTTTCCATAATAAGCAATGATATCACCAGATGCTACATTCCGCAGATCGCGCATCCGGGTCTGTTCAAAAACCTTCAAACTTCCTTTGACACTTACAGCAAGATTACACAAAGGATCCCATGCTCCGACACCTTCTAGAACATCCTTCAGGCCTTTCAGCATAAGTCTGTCTGTCTTCCCAATCACAAGTACCCGTGGCCGTGCAAATCGATTGCTTAAGTTCATATCACGTCTAGTGGCAGGAGCCATGTTCGCAAGGTAGGCGGGACCAGTCCACCTAACCTTGAGTTTCAGCGCAAACTCGGGAGCCCACAGGACCTATGGTCAGTCGATAAGAGAGTATCGAGCGGGTCCTGAGGAGTGGAAGGAGGTCTATGAGTATAGATGGAGAAGTCTTGTGGAAATCGTATTCAGCATGATGAAGCAAGAACTCATTGATGGATTTTTCAAGATTAGGATAACTGACAAGGAACGTCCGGCTTACAATGAGCAGTCAAGAGGCTGGAGTAGTTCTTGTGCCTCAGGATAGATGACCTAGGCCTATCATTCCACTAATGGAGGTCGTACTGTATAGCGTACAGGGTTTTATAAGGATTAGTACTGTATGGAGTACTATGGAGCGCGCTTCACTCAAGAGATCGATTCTAGACTGGATGGATGCAGGAGTCCCAGATGACCTGATTGACCGCAACATCCACGTTATTCCCAGTGAGGAGAAGGTTCTTACAGTGACAGGTCTCAGGCGAGTGGGCAAGACTTACCTGATGTTCCAGACCTTGAAGAGAACACTGGAAGAAACACATGGGGAAGCCAATGTTGTCTATCTAAACATGGAAGATGAGCGGCTGCCAGCCAAGACAGAAACTCTCTCTAGTCTAATCCCAGCCATTTACGAGCTGTTTGGGGACTCACGCCCTTTGTATCTATTCGTGGATGAGATTCAAAACATCCCACTGTGGAGCAAATGGGCAAGACGCGTTCATGACATGCATCAAGCTCATCTAATAATATCGGGTTCCAGTTCCGTCTTGTCAAGCGCTCAGATACCAACCGAACTCCGCGGGCGAGAGGAGAATATCAGAGTGTTTCCTCTCAGTTTCGCCGACTATTTGAACTTCCGAGGCGTCGTGGTGGATGTCGAGAGCCTCCCATACGATGACCGTATGTTGGCTCAAGTACGCGCTGAGCTCGCACGTTATGTCGAGTTTGGTGGACTTCCTGAGATAGTACTTCGAGATGGCCGCCAGCAGAGGATTGACCTCCTTCAAAAATACTTCAGAGTTGTGGTGAGCAGGGATATAGCAGAGAGACATAACATCAGGAATACCCTGCTGCTCAAAGACTTCCTGCGAACCGCCGTCGAGTCGCGATACTTCAGCATAAGCAAGACCTACAACGTCCTAAAGAGTAGAGGACATGGCCTGTCGAAGAGTACAGTGGCAAGGTACATGGATTTCGCAACAGAAGCATACTTCCTAGAGGAAGTCCCACTCTACTCCACCAACGTCAGGGACGCCCTCCTAAGACCCAGGAAACTCTACCTCGCTGATGGAGGGTTCATCACAGCCCTCAGTCGGACTGTTTCAATGGGTCGATTGGCCGAGAATCTCGTGGCAACCGAAATCCAACGACGCTATGCACGCAACTACGATATCAACTACTGGAGAGGAAGCCAAGGTCAAGAGGTCGACTTCGCGCTATCAAGGAAGGGGCATGTGGATAAACTCATCCAAGTCTGCTGGGATGTTGAGGAACCGGATACATGGAAACGCGAGGTTGGAGGGTTGCTTGCAGCGATGAAACGACTGGGAACCAAGTCGGCAATCATAGTCACATCTGAGATCTCTGGGAGTGAAGGCAGTATCGAGGTGGTCCCAATGTGGAAATGGTTGCTGGAATCGGACTCTGCGTCACTGCCTGTGCAGTCTAGAAAGACCACTTGACACATAGGCAGTCTCTCTAAGGACCGAGATTGAGGAGGTTCTAACTATCTCTGTGAGTGCGGTTTCAACTATTCCGGGCTTTGATTCCAAGCTTTCTCATTGCGGCGATGCTCGAAGTCCTGCTGGAATCTCAAGATGAACTAGAAAGATCCTCAAGAGCCTTCTTCAGCATCTCTAGTCCAACAACAAGCTCCTCCCTGTCGCCGCCATAGCCTAGACGGAAATACTCGTCCATTTCCAGACGGTATCCGGGTACAACGAAGGTTCGATACTTCCTGACAAGGAACTCACAGAGCTCGCGTGTTGATCCGCCGTTGCCCGAAACTTACCCAACTAGGACATCCTCCTAATGGTGTTCGGTTCCTGATTCATCGAGGCTGCTTCGCAAATCTTTGATTTGCAAAGTCTTACATCCTCTCCACAGGCGTTTAGAGTCTCCGTCTAACTGGCGGCGACACCTTTTTGTCCACATTTGAGTATAAAAGCTCCACTGTTGATTACTGTTCAGTGGGTCTTGGGAATTTACCAGAACGAAATAGACGATAGGCTGTTTCATAATCAATTCTGTTTTTTTGTGCCCAATCAGCTGATGTAATGATGGTTAGCCTGCCAATGTATGGTATTGAGTGGGATTAAATGCTTCCACTGTTGAAACCCCCTTGATATCACGGTCCTCACCTAAAGAGAGACGGACCTTGCCATCATTGACCCAACCCTCTGAGCTTCTCTCGGGAGGCGCAAGTTGGATCTCTAGCCAAGTCCTACGTGTTTGACCCGTCTGTCGGTCATCAAAGAAATGCTTAATCTGCCGCCGACGTTCGTACTGCGACGGTTTGATTCCCATTTTTATCGTTGACTCCTATTCGTGGCAAGACATCTAGGCCGTGCCCTCACAATCAATACGATGCCTATGGATATCTTTTCATCTCTCGGAGTTGCTGAGTGATAGAGTCGAACTGGGTGTTGCTTGCCTAGGACAATCGTTCATTGTGATTTGGATATGATTGGACATTGTTGTCGTGTTCGTCAAGGAAACGGCACTGGACTCTACTATCAGATTGATTATGCTGCATTTGGGGAAGTGTAGAAACGGCCAAAGCAGTCAACAACAACAGCATCTAAACTTGTCAGAAGGCCTTTATTTGTCTGTCCGACTTGTTCCGGGTTCGCTGCAGCCGCAAGACAATCCTTATTTTGAGAAGGAAAATCCACTGCACGGACGGAACCATCACAATGTCGCTTAGTCACAATAACCTCATCAGGAAAGTCGCAATTCCTGCATTTCTAGCGCTT
>JAUWOA010000002.1 GCA_030612365.1 Candidatus Thorarchaeota archaeon | reverse complement strand
AACGACGCAGATTACGACTCCTCAAAGCATCACGTTATCTCAAACGCCTCCTGCACGACGAACTGTCTTGCGCCACTGGTTAAGGTTCTGGATCAGAGCTTTGGACTTGAAACAGGCTTGATGACCACGATTCATGCCGTAACAAATGATCAACGGATGTTGGACATGTGGCATAAGGATCTCAGAAGGGCCAGGGCTGGAGCATGGAACATGATTCCTACGACCACTGGAGCTGCCAAAGCTATCGGTCTGGTCTATCCTAAGATGGTCGGCAGGTTGAATGGAATGGCAATTAGAATCCCCTTGATGGACGTGTCGTTGGTCGACCTCGTTGCTGAGGTTGAGAAGGATGTATCTGTAGACGTTGTCAACGAGGCATTCAAGAAAGCCTCCGAGAAGGGAGACATGGCGCCGTACCTAGGGTACGTTGACGAGCCGCTTGTTTCATCCGACTTCATTAACGATACAGATTCCTGTTCTTTCGACTCCCTTGCGACAATGACTCAGGGGAAGATGGTCAAGGTTCTTGGCTGGTATGACAATGAATCAGGCTACGCACATCGCCTAGCTGATTTGGCAGCGCTAATTGCCAAGAAACTGTAAACAGTCAATCAACACATTGTGTTGCTAGAGGGCCTGATAGACTGGTGCTGTCAGGCCATCCACCTGGCCCTCGGATGCAAGGCGGATTTCAGAGCGAAGCCGCTCGAGCATCCTTCGACGAAAGGGTTGCTTGTAGCGTTGGGCAAGTAACGAAGTCATATCATAGTACTTCTTTGATGCATCTCCGTTTCCTTCGACCGCCTTCAAGCGCGCTAGGTTCCATGTAATGAGAAGATCATCGCGATTAAGACTGAACGCCTCTTCGAACAAGCGAACAGCCTCAGTCAGTTCATGATTAGCAAAAGATTTTGCACCGTGAGCGAAACTCTGCTCTGCAAGGCGCTTCACTCCTTCTTCAGAGAAGTGGCTCAGGATTTTGTCGTCAGACAGCACCGCACGTGTTCGTCGTAGCTCCTTCAAGACTGCTTGTTTTTCTGTTCCTGCAAGAAGCTTCTTGACGGTGGCAACCCCCATGTTCCGGACAGTAAGGTACGTCTGATTCTGAATTCCGACTTGTAGTGGAACCTGCATGAAGAGATGCAATAGAACTGCAGGGAAGTCAAGAGACCCCAGCGTTTCGAGAATCCGTCCATACCTCTTCACCCGAGAAGGTGACTCAGAAATCTGGCTCTCAAGTTGCTCGATGAAAGCCAGCCCCATTCGCGGATTCTGCACCGCTGATTCTATGGTCATTTGCTTCAACGTCAGTTCATCCCATTTAGCACACAATTGATGTGTCAGCGATGCAAGAGATTGGATGAGAGTTTCGCGATCAAGTGCACTGACTTGGTCATCAAGATCAATCAGGCCATTATCTACCAGGGAACGCCGTATGCGTGAAATAATCTGATGGGCGACATACGATTCAGGCTTCCTGCATTTGACTCGCAATGTTGGCTGAGCGGATTTAGTTGCGAATCTTTTCAACTGAATAT
Organism: Candidatus Thorarchaeota archaeon; assembly: GCA_030612365.1. Taxonomy (GTDB): domain Archaea; phylum Asgardarchaeota; class Thorarchaeia; order Thorarchaeales; family Thorarchaeaceae; genus WTCK01. The sequence goes on along the minus strand of JAUWOA010000002.1, from coordinate 63,051 downwards.
CTTTGAAGCCAGTTTCCTTCAACATGCGACTAAGCAGTTCCCGGGGGAAGCAGTAGCGATGCCCCATCCCTGGCGAATCCAAGCCGTAGATCCAGTTCATTAGGAGCTTCCTTTGTTCTTCCCCATTCTTGAGGAAGTTCGCAAAGGCTGCTTCTATATCGGGGGTTTCTAGAAGTAGAACGCCTCCCGGTTTCAATACGCGGAAGAATTCAGCCAATGCATAGATGCTCTTCGCTGCACCGAGGTGTTCGAGAGTATGCATGCACTCCACAAGACTAGCTGAATCATCGGGAAATTCCAGATGATATGCAGACATGATGCGATCGGCAACGGTAGTATCAAGTATGTCAATGTTGATGTAGCCCTTCTTGTAGACTGGGCCACAGCCCACATGGATTCGCATCGTGTTTACCTGAAGTCTTTCGGACTGATGCTTCCATAGAGTGTCCCTGGCAGGTAAGTTGTGTTGAAGAGCTCCTGGTTGATGTAGGCGCCTATTGGGCTCGTTATGATAGCTGAAATCAAGATGAAAAGAAACACAATCACCACAACCAGTTTGAACACTATGCTCTCACCCTTGCTTGCGGGCGTGCTTACTGCGTCTTGGACCTCATTGGGTGTGAGACCTGCTTGAGCACCGAGCTGCTCGATCTTCTCTGACTCAAGGACTGGTTTTGTCAAGAAACTGCGAAGCCATTGCATAGGCCCAAGGAAGCGGCGGCTCCCCCGGATAGAAGCCACATCCAGTTGATACAGACAGAGTTCCATCCAATTCATAGTTGTATAGTATGGGGTCAAAGCCGTTAAGATTATCGGTTGGCGTAGCGCAACAGGTCCTGAATAATCAACGAATGCTAATGCGCGAATCCCTACCGGAAGTCCTTTGGGCTGATGCTGCCATAGCGCGTACCCGGCACGTACGTGGTATTGGTGGCGGGGTATTGACCAAAAACACCTAGTGGGTCTGCCAGAACAACTGCACCCACAATTATGAGAGTGAATACTACTACCGTTAATTTGAACAGGATACTGCCTTTTCTGCTCATTCGAGCATCCATGGCGGCTCCAACCTCGTTGGGTGTCAGACAAGCTTGAGCGCCTAGCAGCTCGGCTTTCTCCGTGTCAAGAACTGATGTTGTCAAGAAACCGCGCACCCAGTCCTTGAGCCCACCAAGCCGTCGAAAGCGAACTGCGTTCAGTTCGTAGAGAATGGATTCCCTCCAAGTCATGAGAAGATGGTCGGGTTCCGAAGCATAAAAGCTGTTGATTAGCGTAATGCAAGCCAGTTTCCAAGTTATACAGATGAGCTCTTTGGACCAGTCCTATAAGAAGTCCCGTGGACCTATGGCTCCATACAACGTCCCGGGGAGGTAGGTCATTCTTCGCCACAGATAGTACGAGCCAGCAATCACAATGATTGCCAAAATTAGCTGCAACCATTTGGGGAATACGTTTGCATCAGGTCTGTTCTCTGCAACCTGTTCAACCTCCGACGCTTCAAGCCCGACCTTGGCTCCAAGACGTACTAGTTCCTTCGAGGGCATTGCCCTGATTGTTGGAACCCCCGCAATTCGAAGAACCAATTGGTATAGACGAGCTCCGCCCCGGGTGCGGAGGATGTCAAGTCCGACGGAGGAGGGGTTATTTAGAAGCATATACGAACATTAGGCTAACTCGCATAAGATATTTGCGCAACGCGCAAGGGATGAGGGAATTGGTTGAATAGTGCAATGCCACTTGATCTTCAGACATACGCTACGAACTCAATAGGCCATTCCTACAAGAAATCCTTAGGCTTGATACTTGCATAGTCGGTACCGGGAACGTAGAGCGGATTCGTAAACCAGGGCACATACGACCCGGTCACCCCGATGGCACCAAGAATCAACACAATGATGATGAAAACAACAAGAACCCACTTCAACCAAAATGGAAGGCTCGTAACATTAGGACTCCCGCTGATAACCTCGTCAACCTCAGCCTCTGACAATCCCACGCTAGCGCCGAGTGGCCTGATTCTTCTTCTATATGCTGGAGATATCGGCTTAGCTTTAAACAGCCGTGATAGAATAGCGTACACTCTCTCTCGACCACTAAGTCGGAGTAGCTCAATCCCAACTGGAATCATGTCAACCAATGACATGATGTAATGGAGTTGTCCTTAGAAGATATGTTTTTCCAAAGACGTCAGTCGCTTTTCTTGAGTTCCCCCTCAATCAAACGAAGGCAATATGGATCCCGATGAAGTCCGCCTGCCATCGAATGAGAGACGGCAGAACAGCCACCCTTGCATATCTTACTGTATGTACAGCTCGCGCACTTGCTGCCCAAGTCGGTCCGCCGAACTTTGCGAGTGTACGAGGAAAAAGCGTCATCGTTCCAGATCTCTTTCAAAGGCCGCTCGCGAATGTTGCCCTCCACGAACTTTGGAGGTAATGCAAGACAACCAAGGATGTTTCCATTGCTCTCAATCCCAAGTGTTGAGATGCCAGCTTGACAGCCTTGCCATGGATACACTTGCAAGGGGGGGAGAACCCGTGAGAAGTAACCCATGTCGTGTGCACCTGCAATCATGATCTCCTTCTTGGAGTATCTCTTCCGGGTGGCAGCAATGAATAGGGCTAGCGAATAATACTCTTCCTTTGAGAGAACATGATCATATGTGAGCCGTCCGTAGGGGGTGGCCATCTGTATCTGCCACGCTACGCCTGTGCCCAGCAAGAGTTTTCGGATAGTGGGAAGCTCGCTGAGGTTCATCTTGTGGACAGTGGTGATGACACCAGTTGGCAAACCAGATTCCACGAATCGACGAAGAGTTGCTACTACCTCCTTGAAGGAGCCCGGAACTCCACGAATCTTATCATGAACAGCGGCGTGCCCGCCATCAATGCTTACTGTAACCAATTCAGGGTTGATATCAAGGATTTGTTGGAATTTGCTCTCAGCGATTTTGTATCCGTTAGTGATGATCGACAAATCCATGCCTACGTTGCGCACTCGTTCTGCGATAACTGGCCAATCCTTCCTAAGTAGTGGCTCGCCACCCATCATCGCAACGCCCTGACAGCCGATGCCCTTCAGGTCATCACATAATTGAAGCGCCTCATCTGTGGTAAGCTCATCGCTTCGTGCTTTTCCAGCTGCGGAGCCGCAATGCATGCAATTTAGATTGCACCTCAGTGTGATCTCCCAAACAGCACAGCCTGGACCGGGTCGCACCACAGGTATTCATCCCTCCGCTTCAAGCATTGACGCTTCCGGTTTTACTACACAACTTAACTGTTCACCGTTGCCCGAAACTTGTACAATCTTGGACATCATGTCCTTAACTGATGTTCGGTTCCTGATTCATTGAGGTCTGCTCTGCAGATTCTGCTGAATCTGCCACACGTCTTACGTCCGCTCCACAAGCGTTTTCTGTCTCCGTCCAACTGGCGGCGACCAAATTGCATGCACGCCCTAGCAATCAGCATTGAACGTCCACACAACTCAATCCTGTGCACCATGTTATGACCACCTACAAAATATCCAGGATTGCACGAATTCTTGGCAGCTGTTGCATACCCTGAAGCCATTCGTGAGTGACCAAGGATAGCTAGCCTTATCAGCTTGATTGGACCGGGTCGAACTGAAAGGGGTTGACACTGCATCCAAACGTGGACCTCTACAATGCTGCTGTTTACGCAACTCTGGGTATACCCGCAGAACTCAACACCTCACTGTTTGCCATGGCACGAACTGCGGGTTGGATGGCGCATATTCTTGATTGGAAGGGCGCACCAAGCAAGTAGTAGAAGCCCCTCATAAACGAGAAGACTTTTCTCAACACCATGACGTACATACAGTGGATGAGCGAGCATGATTGCGATTACAAATGCAACAATAATGTGCCCCGTACAGGGTGTGATAAAGAACGGTATTGTTCTGTTTGACAAGGGAAAAATCGTCAAGGTTGGCAAGTCGATAACCATACCCACCAAGGCCAAGAAGATTAACGCCAAGGGACAGTATGTACTGCCAGGCTTCATAGATGCGCATTGTCACCATGGATTGTTCGACGGTTCGATTGGTTGGGCCGGCATGGACGGAAATGAGATGACAACCCCAATCACTCCCGAGATGCGCGGAATGGACGGCTTCAACCCGTTCGAAGCGTCACTCAGGGAGATAACAAGTGGAGGTGTGACCTGCATCAATACGGGTCCCGGGTCGGGGAACGTGATTTCTGGTGAGGCATTTGTTATCAAGCCGATGGGCGGCAATGTCGTTGAGGAGATGATTGTGATGTCTCCATCGGCTCTCAAGATCGCGCTTGGAGAGAACCCAAAAAGAGTACATGGCGCAGACAACAAGAGAATGCCTTCAACTCGAATGGGTGTTGCAGCGCTTCTGAGAAAAACGCTCACAGATGGTCAGAATTACTTGGACGAGTGGAAAGCCTTCGGTGCGAAAGCCAGAGAAGCGAATGAGAAAGGTGAAGCGATACCGACGCCGCCGAAGAGAGACCTGGGTCTAGAAACTATAGCCAAGGTCCTCAAGAGACAGATACCCCTTCATGCACATTCTCACCGGGCTGATGACATCGCTACTATCATTAGAATCGCGGAAGAGTTCAATCTGAGGCTCGTAATCATCCACTGCACAGAAGGCCACAAGATTGCCAAGCATATAGCCAAGAAGGGAGTCCCGGCAGTTATTGGCCCGACCATGCTTTGGGTCACCAAACCAGAAACAAAAGAGCGTGGCTTCAAGACTGCAGTCATTCTCAACAAGGCTGGTGTGAAAGTGGCGCTTCAGACAGACTCGCTCACGCCAATGAACTACTTCCCGCTTCTGCCAATGTATGCGATTAAGCATGGCATGAGCCGGGAGGATGCGTTGAGGTGTGTCACTATGAATCCTGCTGAGATCTTGGCGATTGAAGACCGAGTAGGTTCTCTTGAACCTGGGAAAGATGCAGATCTAGTGATGTGGTCTGGTGACCCATTCGACTTCTACAGTGAAGTCACGCAGGTCTTCATCAACGGCAAGAAAGTGCCCCTAGAGTAGGTTCTCAGCCTAGAAGCCCCACGCCGAAACCGCATCAACCGCCGCCTGCATTTCGATCACCAAAGGGACCCACGTGTTCATGGGAAGTCCCGAACCAGTTGTCGTTTTGCGTCACTGGAAACTTGAAAGTCAAGTTGCACCTCGTGGTAGGTTGTACTACATGGGCTTCCCGGTGCGACATGAATGCGGAAGTTAAGTGGCTTTGTTTCGACTTCAATGATGTAGCTGTAGGACGTTTCGCCCAACCACGGATCTTCACCCCGCACGCCAGTTCTGTGCCGACATATTGAGTCATACCCCTTTCCCTTGGCGTGCGTGCTAAGTATCTCTATTATGTCCTGGGTGGATCTTGCAGATTCAAGCATCCTTGCTGCAATCTGCCTTCTGTTCTGACTCGCACTGAGGGGCCCTCCAGCTTCGCGCTCCTCAAGCGATGCTCTGAGCAGGGCATCTCTTGTTGAGAGGATGAGATGATGGTTTGTTCGAGTGACTGGACATGAGCCGCGCTCGAGTTCACACACACCATCGCCAATCTCAATTGCTCCAACCTCATCAGGCGTAGCAATCACGAAATTGCCCCACTGATATCGCTCTCCGTTATCTAAGGATTTCACTACGATGTCATAGGCCTCGTTGAGAGTCTTGGCGCTGCGCAATAAGCGTTCCATGAGAACAGCGTACGCCTCTTCAGAGTTAATCAGAACGGTTGAGTTGCAGGCAGCAAGACCCCACCGGTTAACACCAATGGACGCACCCATGTCTATACCTGCACCAAATTTGATGCCAATGACCGCGAAGATATCATCCTCGAAGATGCATTGGTCTTTGTAATTCTCATAGACAAGGTCACGATTCTTGAAAAGGAGGTATCTGTCGCCAACAATCTTGGCTCCGATTGTGCAGCCGCCAGTCATGAGAAAACGGAGAACTACTCCGTTATTTCAGGATTGCGGATTCTTTCAGTTCTCCACCCCAGCTTACGCACTAAGCCTAGTGCTAGAAAGAGAGCGAGGAAATTGAAAGCCCCATTGACCCAAGAAACTGGTTGAACCCGATTCAATAATTCGGCAAAGAATCCCCCGATGAGAGGGCCAATCACCATGCCGAGATTTTGTGCACCATTTACCAACGACATCGCGCGACCACGCTCACGCTCTCTGGAAATTCGCGCTCCCAAGGCAAACGCGGCCGTTGAAGACAATGGATAGATTGGTAGTGCCCACAGAATTAAGGCGATTTCGGGACTTGTTGCCATAGCGAAACCAATTGCGAATAGTATGTAGGAGAAATAGGCAACCACAAGCACCAGTACTGGGCCGCGTTTGTCAACGATTTTGCCAACGTACCCTGTAATCAGAACCGCTATCAGGGTTGCTCCAGCATTTGCATATCCCACGTATGCGAACGAGCCGCCAAGCTCATCCGTGATCATGATTGCCATGAGTCCGGCGATTGAGTGCATTCCAAGGGCGCTGACTGCAGCTGCTAGAACTAGAATAATCATACCGCGGCGTCTAAGCAGGTCTAAGAAGCCGGTATGGGGTTCATCTTTCAGGCGTTCCAAAGGTTGCTCCTTGACAAGGAAGAGGCTACTAATGGCAGCGCCCCCACTGAGCAGAGCGGCTACTCTGTAGAGGGTGAACATCATTTCCGGAGTGTAGACAAACCCACTAAACAGGGCTCCAAAGAACCAACCGGCGGACTGGGCCATCAAGAAGTAGCCAAGAGTTTCCCCCTTTCTTGACGTCCGATCCGTGAGATACGCTTGTCCCATTGGTAATGCAGCTGACGAGAAGGCAGCTCCAATCGAAACCACAATCAGGTATTGCGCGTAACTAGAAACAAAAGATGTGAACAGGAAGGTCGCCGCGTAGCTAAAGAAACCAAGCACCATGAAGGGCCGCCTTTTATTGATCCTATCTGACAATGCGCCCCAGACATTGACAGAGAGCATTGTAACAAGTGCGGGAAAGGCGAGAGCTGCCGTAAGAAGGAACTCCGATGGCACATCAAGCTCCCACTTGATGAAGTGCGTGACAAACTGCCACGATATCGCCAGCCCAAGTGAGTGAAGGGCATAGGCTAGGTAGACTGGCAGAGAGGTGTTGTTCAGAGGTTTCATGTAGAAATCGCTCGGTTAGCAGTGCACCGAAACTTGACGGATATTAACCATTCTGGTTGATGCCAGTGAAGAGGCATCTCTTTGCCATGCCTGAAGCACCTTCTTCTTACCTCTTCTTCCAGCAGAATCTGGAGTACGCAAGCAGTCCAGCAACAAGGATGCCTAGCGACAGCAAGACTACGACAGACACCTCGACCAAGTTGAACGGATTGTACCCAGTGTAAACCTCTCCCTCCAAGAGGAACACGATCATATTGTTTGCTGCAGAGATAGGATTAATCCTTGAGAACACTTGGAGGTATGATGGGACTGTCCGGTAAGGCATCGCAATGCTGGTAAAGTAAATAATCATCGAGATGCCAACGCCTATGTGTGTTGCAGCAGATTCACCTTTAACAAAGGCTGCGATGATTAGGCCCATACCGGTTGACGAGGCAGCAATCGCTAATCCGAGAAATAGACATCCCAGAATCTCGTAGAATCCGCCCGTAAATGCTGCACCACAGCCGAAGCCAAGAAGAACCAGGATGGTGCTGCCAACAATGCAAAAGAACCATACAGAAAGCACCCTGCCGAAACCCTCATGCCATGCCTTCACAGGCATCGACAGCATCTTTTCATAGAGACCACGCCCCGCATCAGAGGCAATCGACCCGGCTAGATTTCCAATGCCTGCTGACATAATCAACAGTGTTATCATCGATACAGTCAGTGCGCCCTTCAATCCCCCGATGAATTCTGCTGGAACATCCTGGTACAATATGAAAGGTAGTAGTACAAGGAACACTGCAGGAATCATGATCGACGAACTAGCTATTGCTTTATCTCTAAAGAAAACCTTCAGAGACTTTGTCAGGGAAGCCATTATTGTATTCAAATAGACGCCCCCCTTTGTGAGTCGAGAGGAAGCTCGGGCAGAGCGATTTCGTCTTCAGCGGTGTATCTTGTGGCAGCAAAGAATACATCTTCGAGAGAAGGCGTTACCGTTTCAATCCTTGTAGCTGTGCATCCAATTCTCTTCAGCGCCAAGACTATTTGATGTACGATATCTTCAGGATGACTGCAGAGCATCTTGAAACCATCCGGAGTTTCTAGAACCGCGCAATCATCATCCAAGGCTGCAAGTGCAATGGCAACTTGGTCACTCTTTGGATGAATATCAATGAATATGGTATTCTGGAGTTTGCTCGCTTTCTTCAGTTTTCCAGGCGAATCTTCCAAGACGATTTGTCCGCAATTCATGAAACCCACAAGAGATGCAGCCTCTGCATCTTCACCAATGTGAGTGACAAGCAATATCGTGGTCCCAGTTTCGTTGATCTGTTTTAGAAAATCAAGGAAGTCCTTCCTGGCTGAGGGGTCAAGCCCCGTATTGGGTTCGTCGAGAACGAGGATTCTCACTCCTGGAAGAAGAGCAGTTGCAACCTCCAGCTTCTTTCTCATGCCCCCACTGTAGTCAGATACCCGTTTCTCAGCGTGGTCGGAGAGCTCCATCATATCAAGCAGGCGCTTGGTTTCCGCCTCAGCCTCGGACTTCGATAGGCCAAAAAGCCTAGCGAAAAAGACGAGATTTTCTCTGCCTGTGAGATGGGGCGAGGAAAAATTCTCCTGCGGAACATATCCCATGAAACGCTTCGTTTCGATTCCATCATCTGTGGGATTTGCACCAAATACCTCAACGACTCCGCTATCAGGAGAGCTGGTGCCCGCGATAATAGAAACGAGCGTACTCTTGCCTGAACCGTTCGGGCCCATCAGAGCATAGAACACACCCACCGGTATCCGGAGATTCGCTCCACAGAGAACTTCCTCACTATCATAGCTCTTGCACACATTGTCAACTGCAATCGCGACCGTCTGTTGTTCATCCATTAGCTTCTGCATGTGCATATGATGACCGTGAGTCTACTTAAAGAGAGGAAGAGTTCTGTACCGCAGAGGTCAATTTGGCTAAATTGCTAATAAGCAGGAGAAGTTCTGCGTTACAGAAATCGAGCTATGCTTTAAACCCCTGACGAACTTATTCCAGAAAGAATCTATCTGCGGTGATGAACAATGGAAGAACTCGATAAAGTTACTGAAGCACTTGAGGTAGTGGAAAGATACGAGGATTACTTGTTCCGTAGGGCTTGGGGGAGAGTGCTCCTTACCTTTGGTATTTTGATTCCACTGGGTTTTATCCTTACCATGAATGCTCAGCTCTTGGCCCAGATTCTTGATCTGCCGGCGGATACTGTCATGCTTCTTTCGTCAACTATGACAGCAATCGTTGTATTCGGGCTAGTCATTCTTTCATTCGGTTCAGCCCAAGCGGCCAGGAGCAAGAAGTCCACTGATTCCTCCCCTGGAGGTGTACTCCATGCAGCTGCAATAGGACTCATCTGGTTCGTTGCCTTTCTATCAATCGGCCTATTACCTGAAGCCTTTGCACAGGTTTCCTTGCTCTGGGCCACAGGCGTGGCTTGCATCTGCACCTATGTAATCCTGAAATTGACACCAGGCCACGAAGACTACAACGGGATTCTCATTCTGGGCATTGCATTACTAGTAACCTCTCTTCCTCTATTGGCTGTGAGTGAACAAGACATGGCCCAGTATCTTGCGCTGACAATCTTCTCTGCCGCCTTTGTCTTTAGTGGGCTTTATGCAATTGCTACATCATCAAAGAAACTCGGTAAGACAGAATGAAAGATGCTAACAGAGGTGGTGGAATTGGTCGAGCTAGGGGAATTGAAGGAGCAGAGCAAGGCGTTCCACACTCAGCCCCGTTTCTCTATCATGTATCTCCTATTCCTGAAGAGAAGAGTAGGATTTACAGAACTCAAGGATCTTCTGGGATTGACACCCGGGAATCTTGACCATCACTTGAGAAAGCTTGAGATTGCTGGCCTAGTTAGAAATCGCAAGATACTGTCTTGGCGACCGCTCAACGTGATAGAAATCACCGAAGAAGGGGCGGCATCTTTCAGAGAGTATGCAATTTCCCTCAAGGAGCTGCTAAAGCGGATTCAGTAGGCAATGTAATCTTAGATCCAATGAATTCGGCTTCGAAGGTCTTCCAAAGCAGGTGGAATGCCTGTCCTGCTACTTAGCTGCTCATCTGCTCTCAGAGTTAGTGCGAATTGTGATGTTGGTGCTTCGGTCTGAAGCGTTGTCAGCCGAGGACATTCGAACAGTGCTGACACATCAAGACTCTGCATCCCGTTGTCATGAAGCCACAATTCGCGGAGATTCGGGCACAGACCGAGAGGTTCAACATTCAATTCTTCAAGTCTGTTCGAGCTCAAGTCAAGTTCCTCCAAAGAAGAACAGCTACCGAGCGTCGAGAGATCAATATTCGATAGACGGTTATGCGCGATCTTAAGCCACTTCAGTTGTGAGCATTGACTTAACTGTGGGAAGTCAATACATTCGAGTTGGTTATTCGAGAGAAATATCTCTTTGAGATTACAGTCATGTCCAAGATCTGGAAATGCAATACATCGCAATGAATTCCCCGAGAAATTCAACAGTTCAAGGCGGATACACTGACTGAGGGACGATAGGTCTATCTCTTCTAGTCGGTTCTGTTGACACCGGATAAACTGCAAATCAAAGCAATGCTTCAATGGAGATACATCAAGACTCTCAAGCTCGTTGTTCGATAGGTCAAGCAGTTTCAAATCGCTGCACTGACTTAACGGAGAGATATCAATTGCAGCGATAGTTCTGAAGCTCAGTTTAAGGACTTGGTCACTTGTGCCAAACTCCTCGGTCTCTTTACGTCCGTCGGATGTTGTGTACCGTACTTGTATCCGTCCCATCGGTAGGGACACAAGGCATAAGCCACTATAATCATCTTCTTATCATGACTGGATGCCTTAGCCGCAGAGTATTTGTGTGAAGAGAGTCAATCTTTCACCTATGTCCGATGGCAAGGATACATCCATCCTGAGAATTGAGAACCTTCGCGCATTCTACACATCGAAACACGGTTTCGTGAGAGCCGTCAACGATGTCACGTTTGAGATCAAGGAGGGAGAGGCTGTCGGGCTTTTTGGCGAGTCAGGCTCTGGAAAAACATCTGTCGCGCTCTCGATTCTTGGCATCTTTGACAGAATGTCGCGATATTATGCTAGTACCTCAGGGGACAAAGAGAATCAGAAACTCTGGGCATTGAGAGATAAAGCAAAGAAGAAGGGTCTTACATCGGCGGAGATGGACATTGAGTTGCCTGGAGTTGAGGGTCACATATGGTACAGAGGTAATGACCTAGTTACGCTTGATGAGAAGGAGTACCGCAAGATTCGGGGAAACGAAATTACGTATGTGCCTCAAGGAACAGCAATGTCGCTCAATCCATACAGCAAGATTGCGCCTCAAATCGCCGAAGCAGTTTGGATACATGATGAAGATTCCATCTTGTGGGAACGTGAAGTAGCAAGACTAGTCTTGGAAGCGTTGGACCTGGTTGAGTTGGCAGACCCCGACTTCAGAAAGAATCTGAAACCAAGCCAATTCAGCATGGGAGAGGACCAAAGAATCCTCATAGCGATGGCAATCATTACAAACCCAGTGCTGATGATTGCAGACGAGCCAACCACTGCCGTCGATGTCGGGGTGCAGCGCAGAGTCTTGGATGCAATCATGCTCGTTCGCGACAAACTGAAGATTGCCTTCCTGATCATAAGCAACGACCAAGGCGTGATTGCGCAAACCTGCGATAGTGTAGCGGTGATGTCGGCAGGAAGAATAATGGAGTTTGGTGACGTCAAGACTGTGCTCGTGAGTCCCGGACACCCATTCACTAGGGCCTTAATAATGAGCAACCCTTCGATGGAGCTCATCAGGAAAATACGGGAGAAGGGGCTTCGCATCCGTGGTATACCTGGCAAGCCGCCGGACATGACAAACCTGCCACCCGGTTGCCCGTTTAGCCCGCGCTGCGATTACGCTCAGGACATCTGCAGAGAGCAAGTCCCCGAATACAGGGAAGTAGAACCAGGTCATTGGATTTTCTGTCATAGGTACGAAGAATTACCGAAGTTCTGACAGCACGACCGATGTCATATCATTCTAGAATAGGGCATCGACTATTTCTGATGCGGGTTTGAAGGGCGTAATGTCGCTTCCAAAGCTGCGATATTTTGGGCCAAACAAATCCTGGAACTGATTGGAGAAATTAATTACTTTGTTGAGTAGTACGCGGTAAGGTTTCATGCAGAGAAGGACGCAAGTGAAATCATCGCTATGAGCGAATAGAATTTCGTAATCTCCAATCGACAGATGGTTCAATCCCGCATCGCTTTGCATTGCTTCTTGCATGAGTGATTGAATCCCTGAAATCCCTGCCGCTGTGAGTTCTTGTGCTCTAACCGGGATATCTACGAACTGATGATAGTAGACGAGCAAGCCGCCCTTGTTCATAACATAGAGACGAATCAGATGCGCCCTCCAGTCAAGTTCATCCATAGCTGGAGAACCCACCATCACATACCCAAAGAATGCCAATCCAAAAACAAATAATGCAGTTCCAAACAGGTAAAGGGATTCACTGAAGTTGTAGTAAACGAAGTCATTTCGCCCCAGATAACCCACAATAGCCAAAAGAAAGCCAGTAGTCATGCGAGTTGTATCTCTTCTGACATCGCCAGTTGTGCCGCTTCTTGCATAAATGAAGAACAACACGAGACCAATAACGGTGACCAGAGACATTGCAAAAGCCAGATACACTATGAGGTTACGCGGGAACACAACAGTCAAAGCGGCAGAAATGACTCCACATATTGAGAAAACATGGCCAGTGCGATAGGGCAACACCCGTTCCATGGCAAAGAAGAATGCAACCAACGCCAACATCATTGCCATGTATCCCGTTTTTGTCCAGAATGTGTGCGCAGGTTCAGTATTGAAGTAGAAGTCCCCAATCGCAAACAGGAGCGTATTCAAGGACATTCCTACAAGAAATATGCCCCACACAAGCCGGATGTCTAGTAGAGCCTTCTTCGAGTCTTTGATCCATCGTCCGATCAGCACTGCAGCGAAAAGTGATGTGTAGAAGACAACGCCGAAATTCAGCACTAGGATAATATCACGCACTAGGCCGCTGGATTCGAAGACCGGCATTCTATGGTCAAGCCTCCATCAAAGAAGAAGGGCTCAGTTGGAGCCGATATACCAAGGAGTCTTATTAGTACATCGAAAACGGGTCCCGCTCAGGTTTCTTGACATTACGTGAAAACGACGATTTAATACTGGGAATGATTGCTCGGCCCTCGTGATTTCCATGCCTGAAGATAAGGCACTTCTCGTTGTTGAAAACCTAAAGGCATACCATGCTTCAAAAAAAGGACTCGTTAGAGCGGTTGATGATGTATCCTTTGAGATCAGAAAGGGAGAGTGCGTCGGGTTGCTCGGTGAATCAGGATGCGGCAAGAGCAGCATGGCATTGGCAATAATGGGCCTTTTCACGAGAATTGCGCGGTATGCAGCAGGGAGCTCAAACATTCCCGGACTGCGCAAACAGTTTGGCAAACGTAGCCATGAGGAGGAAGAACGGCCAGGGGTTCGTGGACATGTATACTTCAAGGGCATAGAGCTGACGGGGCTGCCTGAAGAGGAGTTTGCGAAGCTTCGAGGTTCCCAAATATCGATGATGCCCCAAGGACTTGCCCATGCACTGAACCCTCAATTCAGCGTCGGAATGCAGACCGGAGAACCCGTGGAGATTCATGAAGGCAATTTCAAACTCATACAGCTGAAGAGGAAGGTCCTCGAGTTCCTTGACCTGGTGAAGCTTGCTGATTCAGATACTCGTTTTGTAATGGGCCCAAGCTGTTTCAGCGGAGGAGAAGCGCAGCGCATACTCATTGCAATGTCGCTCATAGCTGGGCCATGTTTCGTCATAGCAGATGAACCAACATCCGCTCTCGACGTGACAATCCAGCGACAGATTCTAAACGTGCTTCGAATGGTTCGTGACGAGTTTGGTGTTTCGTTACTTCTGATAAGCCACGATGCTGGAGTCGTCGCAGAATTGTCTGACAGAGTTGCTGTAATGTACGCCGGAAAATTCATGGAGCTTGGTCCCGCGGTTCAGATGTTCCACAAACCGGGTCATCCATACACTATAGGGCTCATGTCAAGTTTCCCCACAATTGCCATGATGAGAATGGCTGCTGGAGGCAAACGTCCTACTCTACGTGGGATTCCCGGAGACCCGCCTGATCCAACCAACCTCCCGGAGGGCTGTCCCTTTCATCCAAGGTGCAAGTTTACCATCGATATCTGCAAAGAGGAAATGCCGGAATACCGTGAAGTCGAAACCGACCATTGGATTCGTTGTCATCGCTGGGGCGACATATAAGAAGAATAGGGGGTGAGCGCCCAACTCGGGCGCCCACGAAAAGGGGTTTCCTGTTACCAATCCGACCGTCGGATGAACGTCCGCGTCTGTTAGGTATGTTAGCGCGGCTCGAGTGTCTTATCCTCCCGGCAAAAGACGAGTTCGACAACGTATTATCCTAGTATTATAATCTTGTCCAGTATCTCTTCGCATAAAATCTATGGCGCGAAATCGTATGCTATGTATGTGAGAGAGGAAGAATCAACTCGTAAATCGTTTCCATGACCTCGAAGTCCGCTGATATGAAGGGCGACTTCACGCGAAATTCCGATCGAATCTCCGTCCTGACATCGCGAACTCCTTTCTTGAACAAGACTGCAAGCACTTCCTGGATCAAGCCCTCCGATGGAGGAATGTCAGGAAAGCTAGAACCTTCCGAATCCATGAGCTGTATCCATGCCTCACGCCTGTTCGATTTCGATACAAACCCAATAAGGGCAAGACTGGGGGCAGCGTCGTCAACTGCTGTGATTCGTGGTAACCAACACTTTGCCTCGATATCACGGATCTCTCGAAGGTCAAGACATTCGCGAAGAAGCTGAGGCAACTCAGGGATTGTGGGATTCTTCTCAGAAGAAGTCATTTCTTTGACAGTGATACTAGTTACTGGTGTGTACTCCGGCTTCAGTAACAGAGCATTTCTCATAACGAGATGAACCTGATAGGGCTCGAATGTGAAGTCACCCAGAGCGTCCGAAGCTGCAACTGCTGCCTCAGGGACCCAATTCACAAGCCCATGGGCGTGCTTCTCTCTGGAAAGCTTCAAGCAATGCTCAATCAGTGCACTGGCAGCTAGATTCATTCCTGGGACAACACTGAAGTCAGTTAGAATTGCTGTGTCTGACCGAGATGGAAAGCAGAGACGCCCTGTTGCAGCGGGCTTTACTCCCTCCAGCGCCAAGTACATCGATGAGCCGTTTATTATCTTGTTGCGAAGCATATGTGTCAAATCACCTTCAGTGAATGGCACAAACCCTTTGTACATTTGATGACCTTGATTGTAAACCCTAACCCATTCATCGAGGTTCTCAGAAAAGAGCTCCTGCACAGTACACTTCTTCAAGATTAGCTCGGCGTTACGAACTGCATTGCCTTTTTCAAGCTATTCGCTCAGTCGCGATGGCACGAACCGAAAAGTCTATTCTTCATACTTTCAGTTGGTTGGCTGTGTCAACAAATTTCCGTTTCCGAAAGGAAACCATCGAATCCTTTGAGCAGGAGCATGGATTCAGTATAGATCTTCAACCAAGTCAGCAGGACAGTCTGGTTGACAGCGGAACCACATCTCTTCTGCTTGAACAAATGGACAAGCTGGTGACAGAGATGACCCCCAGTTCCGACTCTATTATTGGATTCATTGAGGAACACTCCAAGGCAATCGAGCCAATTTCAATGGCCCTCCTCGTTACGAACGAGGCAACGTGGAAAATCATGGGGAAAAAGCCTAAGGACGCGGATTGCATGCTTCCTATGGTAACCATCCCCTGGTTTCATTGGTCAGAAAATGCAGTCACGCCTGGGAATCCAAGAGGCATTCGAAGGCATGACCATGGGACGACCAGAATCACAGGTAACTCAGACAGTAAGAGAATCGTCATCAGCGGCATAGGAGGAAACTTCTGTGGGCTTCTTGAGGGCAGAGTTGCAGACCCGTACTCCGGAGTTCGGCCTCTCTTTCTGCCTGGAAATCGAGGAATAGTCGGACTCGTTCCGCTGTATGAGAAGCAGGACCTCAGGGTCATCATTAGCATGAATGGACTCAAAACCACGCTCTATCCGGAGCCAGACAAGAAGGTGGACTATACTTACTCTGAGAGTCCGAAAGCATTCTACAACCATGGCCTTCAACTCAAAGCAGATGGAGAACAAGTACGTCTTCGTGTTGGGAAAGGAAAGGAGTACGAGCTAAGAGGGGAAGTCAAGGTGCTGTTTGGCAAACGCGTCAAAGAGAAAGATGATTCCAGCACGACCCTGCTATTCCACGTCTGGCTCAGTGCTTTGAATCGGCTGCTGTTACAGCAATAGACCTTTATGACTCAGAATCAGGTGCAGATTCCACGAATCCCCCATGAATCCGGATGTTGACAGACCATGGAGATCCCCATATCCTTAGCGTTCTCAGGAATGCTCATTTTGCTGGTATCTCTGTGGCGTGCTAGGAACTTCAGGGGTTACTCCGAGTTCCGCAGAAAATTCGAGGACATGCATGATGTGCAGGACATCGACCTGACCGGAGATACTGAGTATACCCATTGCTTTTCCTATGAATGGGTTCGGGATAATGTTGTTAGAAGAAAACACGGTAAACTCGGAAATGCCCTGCAGGACCACTTGACATACAATACACTCACTGCGGCGATGTGGATTGGTTTTTTTGCAGGGGCAGTTTCACTGATTATCGGAGTGATTCTTGTCCAATCTCTAGTAGCCATCGGCTCAGCAACATTCATCATCATGTTTGGCGCGCTCATTGCCCTAGGACCAGGAAACCCCAAAGTGTCAGATGAGCTGCTTCAAGCTCTGCAGAAAACCGAGTTTGATATGCTGAACATAGAAGATTACTCCTATGTTGCCCTAGCCGTTACAAGTATCAGAAAATGGTTAATCATTTCCGGCGTTCTTGGTGTGGCATTCCTCACGCTTGCACCCGTCGGAGACCTTCTGCCTTGGTTCTTGGCTTACGCTATCGCGACTTTCACTAGCTATGTGATCTGGGGTCCGACTCACGCAATAGCCAAATTCTCGTTGCCGCTTGCACTTCTCTACATGGCATCTGTGTTGCCAATCCTGATGTATGTCGTGCCCAAGCTTATTCAAATGGCAATCAGGAAAAAGAGAGGAAAGAAGAAACGCGCTAACACGACACGCGAACTAGGCCAGTGGTAGATTTAAACGACATAACCCAATAGCGTGAAGAGGATCATCAAGATAAAGAGAATGGCTGACACAAGGAGCACTTCTCTACCAATGAGGGTGTATTTCCACGCCCTGACGGGACTCCCATCCGCATTGTGCCTTCTCTCATCGTCCAACGGATCACGTGCCATCAGGCAAGAGCCCACGATGAGCAGCACACCGAACTCAGGAATTAAGATGGTCGCCACATTGAAAAACGAGAATGCAGTTAGTGTGAGCACTGAGAGGGCTAGTGCAATGATGATGTCGATGACTGCCACTAGGGATGATATCGTCATTGCTTTGAATAGAAGGTGTGTTCGTTTCTTCATGGATATTCAACCTACGTCTGCTAGGCTATGAACCCAAACAAAAGAGCTATGACTACAAGAATAACCATCAGGATGACTATGGGAAGAAATATGGTCGTTAGGGCCGCCACGAATAGTGCAACAAGATCTTTTGCATCAAGGGAAACTTGGGATCGCTCTTGTTCCTGCAAATACACGTACTCGTCCCAGTCGACCTCACGCCTGGGCTCAAGACTGATTTCGTCTTCTTCGTCATGGTCCATGTCCATCGCAACCACCTACAAAGGCCAAGGACATGAGTACTTCAGTGATATGGTCATGATGAACTGACAGCCTGTGCGTATTCCATCTGGGCGCTCTTGCCAAAGTCAAGCTCCCCTGCAAAGTGACAGGCCACAAGATGACCATCACCCACGTCTCTAAGCTCCGGTTCCTCCAATTTGCATTTCTCCTGCGCGAAAATGCACCTTGGATGGAATCTGCAGCCGGTTGGCGGATTTATGGGGCTTGGCACTTCGCCCTTCAGAATTTGCGCCCTGCCCGCAAAACGCGGATCTGGCACTGGTACCGCTGATACTAGAGCGAATGTGTAGGGATGCTTAGAGGTTTTGAAAATATCGTAGGGTGTCAACTCCAGAATCTTTCCGAGATACATCACAGCAATCCGGTCGCTCATGTGCTTAACGACACTCAAGTTGTGCGAGATGAACATGTACGTTAACTTGAAGTCCTTCTGCAGGTCCTTCATCAGGTTCAGAGTCTGAGCCTGCACGGAAACATCAGTGCTGCTTGTTGGTTCATCCATCACCACAAACTTTGGATTCAGTGCAAGAGCCCTCGCAATGCAGATTCGTTGCCTCTGTCCGCCACTGAATTCATGTGGGAATCTGTTGAGGTGATCCTCGTTTAGACCTACAGCTTGAAGAAGTTCAAGGACCTTGTTTCGCAAGAGGGGACCTCGAGCTATTTTATTGACAATCAAAGGCTCACCGACACTGTTCTTTATCGTGACCCGTGGATCAAGAGAAGCCATTGGGTCTTGGAATACGATCTGCATCTGGCGCCTTATTTCTCGCAAGGCAGTTCCTTTCAACTCGGTGATATCCCGACCCTGGAAGTGTATCTTCCCATCAGTGGGATTAAGGAGTCTAAGGACAGTCCTTCCAAGAGTTGTCTTACCACAACCTGATTCACCAACAATCCCGACGGTTTCCCCTTCGCGGATATCCAAGCTGACATCATCAACTGCATGGACCTTCCCAACCACCTTGCGGAAAACACCGCCGGTCAACGGGAAGTACTTCTTAAGATTCTCAATTTCGACAAGTAGTTCTGTCATCTCTAGGACCCTCCTTGCGGATTGTGGCATGCAACCCAATGACCAGGCTTCAGCTCCCTAAGGCGAGGACGGTCATTCTTGCATATCTCTGTTACAAAATCACACCGAGGGTGGAAGCGGCAGCCTGTCGGCGGCGTTATGAGATTAGGGACGGAACCACGAATCTGGTCAAGACGTTCCTTGGTTTCATGCAGCTTTGGAACTGCTACGAGCAGACCCATTGTGTACGGGTGCATGGGAGTTTCGAATATCTCCTCCGTCGCAGCGGTTTCAACAGTGTTTCCTGCATACATTACGTTGACCCAGTTGCATGTTTCTGCGACCACACCCAGGTCATGCGTAATGATCATAATCGAAGTACCAATCTCCGACTTCAGCTCATTCAGAAGGTTCAGTACCTGAGCTTGGACAGTGACGTCGAGTGCAGTGGTTGCTTCATCGCAGATGAGAATAGCAGGATTGCACGAAAGCGCCATGGCAATCAATGCTCTCTGACGCATCCCACCCGATAGTTCGTGCGGGTACTGTGAAATTACCTGCTCCGGTGCAGGCATCTTGACTAGTTTGAGCATGTCAATCGCCAGCTTCCACGCCGCCGCTTTCTTATCATTGTCATCCGGCTCAGGGGGGGTATCAAGCTGTGACTTGTAGTGCTCAATCTTCTCCTCAATCTTGTTTCGGCGGTCACCTTCAGTCTTGTCGAGATTGACCTCAAGCTCCTCAATCTTAACTTCCAACGCTGCTCTTCCAAGATCTTGATGCAACATAATCACCTCAGCAATCTGGGTGCCAATCCTGAATACAGGGTTGGGAAATGTTGCCGGATCTTGAAACACAATGGCAATCTTATTGCCCCGGATGTCCATCATTTCGGCTTCTTCCAGATCCAAGATCTCGATAGGAGCAATCTCATTGGTTTCACGGTCGCGATCAAAAAAGGTGATGCTTCCTTGTTCAATCCGCCCCGGGGGCTCAACAAGTCGGAGAATTGATCTAGCTGTCACGGACTTGCCGCATCCTGTTTCTCCCACGATGCCCATTGTATCACCGCGTCTGAGGAAGAGGTCAACTCCAGCCAAGGCAAGTACTACACCTTCATACGTGTAGAAGTTTGTCACCAGTCCTTCAACCTTTAATGCAAAATCTTCAGTCATCTTTCTCGCCTCGGTGTCATCTACGTCTGAGTTTCGGATCCATAATGTCCCGAATTCCATCTCCGACTAAGTTGAATCCTAGTGCAGTTAGGAGGATAGCAACACCTGGAAACACAGTCATCCAAGGATAGGACGTGAGATACATTTGCCCCTTGGCAATCATCAGACCCCATTCTGCAGCACCAGCAGGAGGACCAAAACCGATGAAGGAAAGGCCAGCCGCTGTCAATAGAACTCCTCCTGTATCCATGGTCGCCTGAACGATCAGTGGTTGAATCGTATTGGGAATTATATGTGAAAACAGAATCCTCATGTCACTTGCACCCACAGAGCGCGCAGCCTCGACGTACAGTTTCTCTCTCTCCAACAGAACCTGTCCACGAACGAGTCTGGCATAGGTAGGCCACCATGTGACCATCAGTGCAATGGAGATAGTGTCTAGACTCCTCTCACCTAAGGCCATGACTATCGCCATTGCCAGCACAAGACCTGGGAATGCGAAGAACACATCCGTTACTCTCATGACTATTTCATCAATCTTGCCGCCGTAGTACCCAGCGGCTGCACCGATGAAGGTGCCTACACTCACCGCGACTAGCACAATGGTGAGTGATAACCTAAGATCAATCTGTGCACCCCAAAGAATCCGACTGAAGATATCACCTCCAATTTCATCAGTACCCCAGATGTGGTCTGGAAAACTCTCGTGGCGGAGTATTGTAAACTTAATGTCAATTTCCCAATTGGAGTACTTGTGGTCGCAGCTGAACCAGAGCACATAGACATAGGTGTATGTCGCGTTGTATAGGAAGAGCTCCTCTTCAACATCTCTCGGGCCGAACCTTGTGGTTTCATAGTATAAGTGCGCCGCACGGGCTGATTCATCCATGGACTGATATGTGGTCAAGTTCAGGCCGTATACTGCGAAATAGAATGATACGTTGTCATCTCCTAGCTCTTCAAATTCGATTTCATATTCGATCCATGGCCCGAGATCGGGATTGGTCTCGTTTTCATATACCGTGAATTCCGCGATAAGTATCGGAGGGGGATCCTGCCAATCTACTCCGCCAATCACTCTCGGAACTGGATTCGTGTTTCGTTCATCGTAAATCTCGCGGGTCTTGTTCTTTCCTCCACTAGGCGAGCCAGGAGGATCCTTAGCATCAGCCCAGATTCTCTCCTCTGGTCCGTAGGGAGCCACTACAGGTGCAATAAACGCAAGCGAAACCATGCCTAGAATCAAGACTATCCCAAGAACCACAAGTGGACTCTTTCGGACTAAGTGCAGGCTGTAGCGGGTTTCCTTTATGCGCGGTACCATGTCCTCCTTGAAGGCATCATACCAATAGAGCTTCACGCTCGGTGTGAAGAGCAACAGGATTGTGACAAAGGAAAGCATTGCGAAGAACAGGCCTATGATTCCGACTGTCAGGGAAATCAGGAGCATGAATATGTTGAGGTACAGCGATGTGCTGAATGCAAATGAGTCAAGCTCCAAAATTGCCAGTCCAGCCTTGAAGAGCAATAAGCCAAGCACCAATAGGATGACTGACTGCAGAGCGTAGGTCCCTAGGGTTTCCGGGGGTAATACGTCGCCGAAGGCGCCCATAACACCGTAGGTCAAGTTGCCCAGTATTATGATTCCTCCGAAGACAGCTACCAAAATGCCTACAAAAATTTGAAGGAATGCAAGGATCGTAAATTGGAGGCTATCTTCACCGTTCGTTTTCTTATCATCGTTGTACGATTCCATCTCAATAGCCTCCTATCCAAATCGGATCCGCGGGTCTAGAGTTCCATAAATAAGATCAACCACGAGATTCGATGTTACAACGATTAGCGCAACTAGTAATGTGAATCCGTTGATTCCCGCGAGGTCAGATTGAAGGATTGATCGCACAGCCCATCGGCCGAGTCCAGGCCAATTGAATATCGTTTCCGTTAGAACCGCTCCTGTCATGAGCCCGCCGAATGCCAAACCAATTACAGTCACCGTTGGAATCAATGCGTTTCTCAGTGCATGTCGGTACACCACAATACGTTGTGTTAGACCTTTTGACTTGGCTAGAGTGATATAATCTTCTTTCAATACCTCGAGCATACTTGATCGCATCATTCTAGTGATGATTGCTAGCACCAGATAGCCCAGACAGAAAGCAGGCATCGCCATGTGGCGGAGGGCATCAAAGAAAAGCCTGATATCGCCAACTAGAAGCGAATCAATCAGTATGAATCCGGTCGTTGCAACATGGTCATATAGCTGTATGTTGTACCGGTTACTTGATGGGAGATACGGGAGACCCCATGCTTTGAATTGGAAGAATAATATATACTTGAGCATCAATCCAAACCAAAAGATTGGCATTGAAACTCCTGCTAAGGCAAAGATGCGTGTGATGTGGTCTACCGGTTTGTCCTTCTTTGTCGCAGAAATGATGCCAAGGGGAATGCCTAAAATGATTGCGATAATCATAGACAGCAATGCAAGTTCAATCGTTGCTGGGAATCTCTGAGCTATGATATCGAGCACAGGCGCATCCGTTGCAGTCGAAGTGCTGGTTCCCCAATCCCCTTGTAACAGATTAGTTATGTACAAGAAGAATTGAACTGGAAGCGGTTCATTAAACCCATGTGATTCGATTATCCCGGGGATGGCAGCGTCGGGGGTTCGCTCCGTGATATACATTGAAACTGGATCGCCTACGATGTAAGCAAGAAACCACGTTATAGTTACAACCCCGAATACAACGGGTATGGCAAGGACAATTCTTCTAAGTATAAAGTCTCTCAGCTTCACAATTAGGACCTCACGTAGGGTGCCTTTTTCGGGGCCAACGACCCAACCAATTGAGTGGCGGTCTTGGGCATATACTTAAGGTTTTGGGATTAAGTAACTCGCCCCACCTTCGAAATCATCGAACGAGAGTTCGGTTTTACGCGATTTTGAGTTATAAGCAGCCAATCCTCAACTGTAAGATTCGTAAGCTATATTAGACTGCAATCACGGATATCGGTAGTTGTACAAAGTACATTCCGCCCGAATTGAAATTTGAGTTTCAAGATGGAACTCATTCTTTGACGATTGCGTTCTAATGCGAAACCCATTCGCTGTTCGGAAGGAGATCTCCTCTGGACTTTGTCCAGTGGAATAGAAGGAGGAAGAAAATTGAATAAAAATACATTAATAGCGATCGTGGTGGTCGTCATTATCGTCGGAGCGGCTGGCGCATACCTTATGCTTCAACCAACCATATACCCAGAAAGCAGTTGGATCGAAGAAGACATGGGTAATCCGGAGTTTATGGACCCCCACGTGAACTATGAGTCATTTGGCTCACGGATACATTTCAACGTCTATGAGACGTTGTATACGTATCCATGGGGCAGTGTGGTAACAGATGCAACAGAACCACTGCTTGCATCTGATGTGTCGATATCCGCAGATGGGCTGAACTATACGTTCACACTCCGTCAAGGTATCACATTCCACGACGGAACACCATTCAATGCATCATGCGTCAAATACAACTTTGAGCGTGTTATGGCACTCTTCGATGGTTGGGGCCCAGCATGGATGTTTGCAGAGCCAATCCTCGGCGGTCAAGCTGTTGAGGATCCCGTTTACGAACATGGTGAGGGCAGCGCAGAGCACATTGCTGCTTATAACGCATGGCTTCTTGAAGACGCCATTATCGTTGTTGACACCTACACAGTTCGATTCAGGCTTGCCTACGCATACACACCGTTCATTGCTGCCATCACATACCAAGTTGGCGCTATTATGAGCCCGACCTATGTAGAGGCACATGGTGGTGTTGTAATTGGTGAGCACAACGCATGGATGGACGAACACACATGTGGTACAGGTCCTTACATACTGGAAGAGTGGATCTTTGATCAGCACATCAAGCTCGTCAGGAACGACAATTACTGGAGAGCCGCTGCTGCAAAGGCTATGTTCCCGAACGCAGGTAACCTAGCGAACGTCACCATCATCACCAACGAGGATGTCACAACCCGACTCCTCAATATCCAGGCTGATGAAATGGATATGACCTACTGGCCGACAACTCACGCAGACCAGATCTGGGACGATGCTATTCTACGCACCGCCGATAACGGTGATGGATTCGTGAAGTCTACCCTAGACAATGTCAGGCTATTCTGTGGTCAACCGAGCTTCAACGTGATGTTCCTGGGAATGAACATGAACCCGTACATTAACCAGTCAGGGTCGATTTCATTGAGTCCCTTCACGGACATCAACACGAGAATAGCATTCTCGTACGCTCTTGATTATGAAATGTTAATCACTAGTGCCGTAAGCGGCTTTGGTCTACAGCTTCAAGGTCCGATTCCTCAGGGAATGTTTGGACATGACTATGACCTAGAAATGTACGAATACGACCTTGAGGACGCCAAAGATGCATGGAACCTAGCCATGGCTGCTGGTCTAGACGATGTCTGGACCAACCTGAGCAACTCGCTTACCCTGTACTTCAACTCAGGCAACACTGTCCGTGAGCAATCCTGCATGCTGTTGAAAGACGGTATCGCGGACATGCTGGCATTGGACGGTTGCACCCAAGTAACCGGTGGCCTGACCATTTCGGTCCAGGGTCTAGAGTGGTCTAACTATCTGTACCAAGTAAGGAACAGGCAGCTACCTATCTTCTTCCTCGGTTGGGCACCCGACTATGCTGACCCCGATAACTACGTGGGTCCGTTCGTGAAGAGCACTGGCACCTTCCCGCTAAGGGTTGGTCTTGGTGACTCTGCTGGTTGGGATGCTGCCGAAGTTGACGGTTGGATTAGTGATGCCGCACAGGAGCAGAACATTGCTACACGTGAGGCGCTCTACTTCGACATCCAGGAAGCTATCGTGGACCAGGTGGCATACATCTGGTGTTACCAGGGAATGACCTTCCATGTATATCATGGGAACACGTATGGATACTACGATGCGGCTGAAAACAATCCGATGAATAGTGGTCCGTACTACTACCATCTATACAAGATAATAGGGTAGCAGAAGTATTGAATAATATACTAAGGAAGCAGAGGGCAATGCCCTCTGCAATTCTCTTTTTTTTCGCATCAACCTAGTGAGGTGAAACTAGGCTAGCAAAAATGGCGTTTATGGAATGGCTTAAAGCAGATTTCTCTGCAAAAGGATGTTTAGAGAGAAATCAAGATGCAAACTACCGCTAGAAGAAAAAGCTTCGCCACGATGACTTCAAGACAGATGTTCTCACTGTGGTGGAATGAGAGATGGATCCGCACCCTCGTAATCTTGCTCGCCCCTATCGGACTGATAGATGCAATCTATACGTCTCTTCTTTTCCACACCTTTGGCATGGATTACGAGTACAACCCACTCGTTCGCATGGCTCTAACAAGCGACCTCTGGTTCATCTGGTTCTTGGCGAACGTTATTTCCTTCTCAATCTTTGCTATGATAGCTGGATCCTACTACCTCCACACACGGTCATCCGTATTCGATAGCCGCGTTGGGTGGCTATCTGGCATTGTAGCTTTCAGGGTAGGTGCCGCCGTTTACAACGTCCTCCTGTATTATGATCTGGCCCCTGCTCTTCTTGGAGGGTTAGCAATCACTATTCTGACATTTCTAGCCTCGAACAAATTGCTTAACCGTACAACGGACGTAAGTTGGGCGGGATTCAAGGGCTACTGGAGAGCAAAGTATGACCGTTTGCATGACCGATTTCTGCTCAGGGGATTGCCAAGGAAATCAGAGATTGAGGCTGTTGCACTAATGACAGATAAAGAAGTTAAACCACAGACGGGTATTAGTCGCGTGTGGATGAAGCGTGCGGGATACATCGCACTGGCGCTGATGATCTTTTTCCTTACGCCATTTGCGTTGGGTGTAGTTGCGGAAATCACAGGAGTCGGAAGCTTCACTGACATCTACGGACCGTTGATGTTTTGGAATGAGCTGTCAGGCACCGGATTTCTTATTGGCTTCGGCGTGATAATAGTCATGATATCTATAATCATGTTCCTCATTCTGAAGGCGTTCAGCGTCGAAGAGGGCGCTTGGTAGATTGGCGTCTATAACTTTGCCATTGTCAGGGCCATAATCGCCTTCTGAACATGCAATCGGTTTTCAGCAACATCGTAGACTATTGACTTTGGACTGTCACAGACCTCATCGGTCACCTCTGCGTTCCTATCGACTGGTCCGCAGTGCGTAAAGAATGCGTCATTTGTCTTGGACATCCAATCACTGGTCGTGATCCACTCGTCGTGCTTGGATGCAAGCGCAATCTCCTTCTTCTTAGCGGCATCGGCTCCATTGCTCTGGGCCATTCCGTAGAAACCGGATGTCATCCAGTTGCGTGAGTAGACAAAATCCGCTCCTTTGTAGCCCTCTTCGAGATCATGAACAACCTCAAAGTTGCCACCGGAAGCTGCAGCGTTCTCCTCGCACCATTTGATGACCTCTGGATCAAGGTCATATCCCTCAGGATGTGCGAGCGTGACATCCATGCCTAGTCGACTATTGATCAGGATGCTTTCCTGCACGGAACACCATGAACGCACAAGCGCTCCTTTGCCCCAGACCTGCAGAATCTTCTTCCCCTTCAGATTCTTGCCGGCATGCATCCTCATGCCCATGACATCAGCTAACCCTTGGCAGGGGTGGAAGCGATCGTGGGCCATTGACACGATTGGGATACTTGCATACTTCGCGTACTCCTGAAGCATCTCATGACCCTGACCGTAGTATTCAAGGGCGGTTTCTAGGATTCTGATTCCAATCCCACATGCATACCTGCTCATGACGTTGGCTGCATCCTCAATGATTTCTCCTGCGGATTTGGCGGATTTGAGTCGCATGCTCTTTGGTTCAAGGAACTGAGCGTGACCGCCAAGCTCCGTCACTGCTGCTTCGAACGATTGTCTGGTGCGGACACTTGGATTGTAGAAGAACATGAAAAATGTCCGGCGGTCAAGACAGTTATACAGTGCATGATCAAACCGATTAGCCTTGAACTCAAATGACAGGTCGAGTGCCTTCTCGAGTTCATCAATGCTCCAATCTTGCGTGCAGAGTAGGTCGCGTCCGTAGAGACTGTTCATCTTGTTCACAATCTCTGCAACGGAGCAGGTTGTTTTAAGGTCTATCGGAGGGGCCATGCTGAACCCTTCACGGCGTCCAGCATGAACCCTTGATATCAGAGAAGATAGTCACTAGCGCATGGTCAAGGCCATGACTGCTTTCTGACCATGTAGTCTGTTCTCGGCTTGGTCGAATGCGATAGATTGAGGCCCATCGATGACACTGTTGGAAACCTCGAACCCGCGGTCGCAAGGCAGGCAGTGCATGTAGTATGCCCTAGGACCGGCAATTTTCATCTTGTCATCGTCACATATCCAGTGCTTGTTCTTGTCAAACAATTCCTGTGACTTCTCGAGCTCAGGTTTATCGTTCCAAGGTGGCATGAAGTCCTTGCAGGTCCAAGCCTTCGGGTAGACGACATGGGCCCCCTCAAACGCTTCCTCCATATCGTTTATGATTTCAAAGCTCGCATTGTTCTCCTCTGCGTACACCTTGCACTGTTTGATGACTTCATCATCCAGCTCCAATCCCTTTGGATGTGCAAGGACGGTTTCACAACCCATTTTACTTGCGGCAATCACTGCGCTCTGAGGCACAGCCAGGGGTTTGTGAACTGAGGGGGAATACGCCCAGCTCATCACGAACTTAACATTCTTGAAGGTTCCGAACTTCTCCTTCACCGTCATCACGTCAGCCAAGCCTTGACAGGGGTGGTACTTGTCATCCTCCATGTTGATTATGGGAATATGTGACCAGTGTGCAAAGTTATTGATAATCTCGTTTGCTCGACCGTATTGCCAGCCAACTGGGTCCCCGTAACAGCGAATAGCTATTCCGTGCCCCATTCGCGCCAGGACTCTCGCAACGTCGG
Organism: Candidatus Thorarchaeota archaeon; assembly: GCA_030612365.1. Classification (GTDB taxonomy): domain Archaea; phylum Asgardarchaeota; class Thorarchaeia; order Thorarchaeales; family Thorarchaeaceae; genus WTCK01. Next base: position 34,836 of record JAUWOA010000002.1, on the reverse strand, counting down.
ATACTCTCTCAGTTGCATAAGCCACTTCGTCGCCCTCCAGAGCGGGGGCATAGATCTTGCTCGGGTCCAGGAAATGCGCATGACCACCTAGCTGAGTCATTCCTGCTTCGAACGAGTTACGCGTCCTCAAGGACTGGTTGTAAAAAATCATGAAGAGAGTCTTAGCATCAAGCAGCTTGTGAGGCTCTCCTATTGCAAATTTTTTCTTGAGGTCTATGGCAACATCAAGAATTGTTTCGACCTCCTCTTTAGTATAATCAAGGAGTGTTATGAAATCTCTACCGCGAAATGTTTCCGTCTTTACCATTGTCGCTCACTATCTCCACATCGCGTCACATCTCACAGAAAAAGCTTGCCAACTGGACAATTCCACTGGCACCTAATGCTTAAAGGGAGGGAAGAGTAACTGTGTGGAATCGCACTCCGGGCGCTGATGAAACATGAAGAGAAAGATTCTGAATCTGGGCATCTCCTTGGTTGGGCCCATTGCACTGATTGTTATGCTGACAATGCCGATTGGTCCGCTTTCGGGCGGCCTTGGAATAATTGCCCCAACTGGAGGAGTCTTCGATGTTGGATATCCAGAGTCCGCCTTGCAAACAATCAATCTTCCAGGTCTTGATGCCAACGTGGAAGTCCGCTTTGACGAGTGGGGTATCCCACACATCTACGCTGATGCAGTGACGGATGCTTACATGGCGCTTGGATATCTTCACGCAAAGGAACGACTCTTCCAGATGGTGATGCAGAACTACTTGGCTGCAGGTAGAATCTGCGAGATCGTAGGATCCTACGCAGTCAGCTCAGACAGATACTACCGTGCAATCGGCCTTGCAAGAGGTGCTGAAGAAACATACCAATGGTATCTTGCAAATAGAGACACGAATGATGATGTTGCCTATGTCCTCGATATCATAGACGCGGAAGTAGCAGGAGTAAACGCGTTTATTGATTCAATGACGAGCTCCACAACCCCAATTGAGTTTAAGATTCTGGGATTCACACCGCAGTACTGGAGACCCGTGGACGTGTTCATCTGGACCAAGATGATGAGCTGGAGTCTTGTGGCAGGGGCTGACGACCTCTATAGAGAATACGCCAGAGCCACCATCGCTAACAATACGATGTACGATGACCTCTTTCCTGATTTAATGCCCTACAACGTGCCGATAATGCCGGAGCAGCACAATCTCAGTCTGACCGAGTATCCTAACTCCGCCGGAGGCTTCCCAGCCGATCCAGCACCTCCGCCTACTGCAAGCCGTGCAAGTCCCTCCGAGGATTTGATACCGACTGACAAGCTAAAGACTTTGCTGAGTATCATTGATGATGTCATTTTACCCATCGAACTAAGAGAAGCAATGGGCAGCAACAGTTGGGCTGTGAGCAGTTCTCTCTCAGAAACGGGTTCTCCAATCCTTGCCAATGATCCTCATCTCCCACTCCAAGCACCCTCCCTCTGGTATGAAGCACACCTTGTGGCCCCTGGAACAGATGTCATGGGCGTTTCATTTCCGGGCATTCCAGGATTCGTGCTTGGCCATGGCGACCACATTGCGTGGGGCATGACAGCGGCTGCCTATGACGTTATGGACTTCTTCGTTGAGCAAGTGAACCCCGACAACGAGTCCCAGTACTGGTACAATGGTGCATGGCGTGAATTCGAGGTTGTCGATGAAACGATTCACACGAAAGATGTGGGGGACATCATCTTTGACGTAAAATGGTCGGTACATGGACCCTGCATTGATTCGGTGATGGGAACATACAACCTTGACAGCACTGAAACACCCAACATTGCGATGAACTGGACTGGATTAGATATCACTCACGAGATACTAGCCCTCTTGCTTCTCAACAAAGCTAAGAACCTAGAGGATTACTACGACGCCCTGTACTGGTGGGATTCACCCCCACACAACTTCATCTATGCTGATGATGAAGGACACATCGCAATAACAGCAGCAGGTCGCTATCCATTAAGAACTGGTTACATAGGAGACATCCCAATTCAAGCACTGAATGACTCTGTGGGAATGGTCTCTAACATCCCTTACGCCTACATACCAAGGTCAGTTGACCCAGCACAGGGATACCTGCAGTCTGCAAACCAGAGAAGTTACGATCCCGAAACCTACGGGTGGGATGTGATTGGACCATACGCCACAGGGTACAGAGGACGTCGGATCAACTACCTACTGAACACTAGCTCTAGCATTTCAATGGATGACATGAAGAAGTGGCAAGCTGATTCTGTGGATGTTTCAGCTCAAGAGATTGTGCCCTACGTTATCGATGCGTGGAACGCGGCCGGGGACGGTAATGCCACTGTTCAGCTTGCGGTTGATTGGTTGTCAGATTGGGACTTCTCAATGGAAACAGACATTCAAGCTCCCACGACATGGAGATTCCTTGTCGACGCCTTGAAGTACGAGATATTCGACGAGCTGCGCGTAACACTTGACGCTAATCTGCGGACGCCATCCACCCCCGTGCTGGAGAGAGTAATCAAGGAGAATGAGGCCAACTACTTGGATGACCACTCCACTGGCGAAGTGGAGACCCGTGATGAGATTCTCGCACAAGCACTATTTCGCGCTCTGGATGAGATGGTCCTAAAGCTTGGAAGCAATATGACGGATTGGTATTACGGCAATTTCCACGTCACCTACTTTGATCATCTAGCGAGCCTCACTGTGATAGGTGGAGACCCCCACCGCGGCTGGAACACTCTCAATCGGGCAGTAAGTTATTGGGACAACGACGCAGGCCAGTGGAGAGTTGTCGCGGGACCTTCATGGCGGATGGTCATAGACATGGGTGACATCGAGCATGCGTACGGTGTATACACCGGCGGCCAGAGTGGCAACATGTTTAGTCAGCATTGGGATGACATCTACGACATCTGGTATGCCTACGACGAGGAAACAGAACAGTACGGATATCATCTGATGCGCTTCTATCCGACTCTCACATCGCTCGCCATTGCTGATCTTAGTGAACATTTTGTAGAGAGGATGATTACGTTTGTACCATAGGAGGAGATAGTATGAGAAAGCTCGATGATATATTCCCACATTTCAACTTCCCGACACTGGTTCTCGTTCTAACGGTGATTGCCATAGCACTGCAGTTGAGTGGAGCATGGGTGACAATGCTCATCGCTGGTGCACTGGGCGCATTACTCACAAGAAGACACCGGTCAGCATTCTTCGCGGGTTTCATCGGCGTGGCAATCGCGTGGACTGCTATCTTCGTTTACCTATCATTGACGGCTCAAGCATTTGTGATTGCGGAGTTCTTCATTGGTCTACTGGGGCTTACGGGATTGGGTTGGCTCGTTATCGTGATCAGTATCCTTCTCGGTGCCCTTCTTGGTGGCTTTAGTGGCTTGCTCGGAAGGTCAGTAATTGAACTGGTAGATGAGCTGATACCTGCCGAAGCAAGCAGTAAGGCGGTTCCTGTCCAAGATGAACAACCAGATTCCGAATCAGAAGAGTGATCCATGAAAAAAGGAATGGAATTGAACTGAACATTCCGCTTGCGCGTAGATATTTCCATGTCGCAATCCTTGGAACACGTGTTCCAAGAAAATGCTGCATCCAGTCAACGCGCGCATGTCAATGCAGCGTGGCGTCCAATGTGGAAGGCATCCAACTGAGACCGATAGCAGACCTTTTAACGAAACCGCCCGTTTGAAGAGCGTCCAAAAATAACTATAATGAATTGGAGCCAGTGATAATGCATAGAGAAATAGCAAAGGGTGTTTACTACGTTGGAGTTGATGACCACCACACAGAGCTGTTTGAGGGTCTATGGGAACTACCATTCGGTGTTTCGTACAACAGCTATCTCATTGTCGACGAGAAGATAGCACTCATAGAGGGTGTGAAAGATCCGTGGGTAGACGAATTGTTGGACAACATCAGAGAGATAGTGGACCCAGCCAAGATCGACTACATTGTTATGAATCACATGGAGCCGGACCATACGAGTGCCCTTCCAGATTTAGCCAAGATTGCGAAGAACGCAACTATGGTGTACACTGCTAAGGCGGCCCCAATGCAGAAATCATTCTACGATGTTCCGCTTAAGGAGAAGATAGTAGAGGACCTTGAGGAACTGTCACTCGGTGAGAAGACCCTCAAGTTCGTGCATGCACAATTCTTGCACTGGCCTGAAACCATGTTGACATACCTGGTTGAAGACGAGATTGTGTTCTCCTGCGATGCGTTCGGTTCCTTCGGTGCATTGAACGGCAAAATCTTCGATGACGAGATTGACATGGGGATGGTTGAATCCGAAAGCCGACGCTACGTTTCTGCGATTATCACAAGCTATCTGAAATTCGTGCAGAGGGGCATAGCAAAAGTGCAAGACCTCGGCATCGGAATAAGGATGATTGCTCCAAGCCATGGACCGATATATCGCAAGGACCCAATGTGGATTGTCAAGAAGTACCTTGAATGGAGCAGCCCCGAGCTGGAGAAGAACGCTGTTATCGTCTACGGCACCATGTATGGAATGACTCACCGACTCGCGGTCAATCTGAAGAAGGAACTCATGAACCTCGGCGTTGAGGTGAAGTTGCACAATCTATCATATTCAGAATTGAGCAAGGTCATCACAGACACTATGCGTGCGGGTATCCTCGTAATTGGAACACCCACATATGATGCTTTTCCATTCCCCAAGGTCTGGAGCTTCGTTAATGAGATGCAAGGTAAGCGCTTCATGAAGCGGCCTATCGCTCTATTCGGCACCTTTGGCTGGGGGGGCGGTGGCGTCTTCAAACTGCGCAAGATGATCGAGGCCATGAAATGCGAGGTACTTGAGCCAGTTGTGCGCGTACGAGGTAGGCCCAACGAACAAGAAATAGAGGACTGCAAGAAGCTCGCTAAGGTGATTGCTGATAGACTCAAGTGATTGTCCATCAAGTTAGACTGTCCTAAGCAATTCCTTATTAGATACCAGCCTTGAGTCGCTGTATCTTGACTCCATGGCGGTGAAGGATGTACATGTCCGCCGTCCTGAGAGAATGGAGGTAGAACAATGAAATTGGAAGGTACGAAAACAGAGATTAACCTCCTCACTGCTTTCGCTGGCGAGTCCCAAGCTAGGAATCGCTACACATTCGATGCCAGCATTGCCAAGAAGGAGGGGTATGTTCAGATCAGCGAAGTCTTCAAGGAAACTGCAGGACACGAGAAGGAACATGCAGAGAGGCTCTTCAAGCTGCTGAAGGAAGGTGGGGCAACTCCGGAGCTCACAATTGAAGCTGGATTCCCGACAGGCCCACTAGGTGGCACGGAGGAGAATCTAAGGGCAGCCGCAGCCGGCGAGAAATACGAATTCACAGAAATGTACCCTGGCTTCGCCGAAGTCGCGGAGAAGGAGGGTTTCTCAAAGATAGCAGTCGTCTTCAGAATGATTGCCAAAGCAGAAACTTGGCATCATGACCGTTTCATCGAACTTGCTGATAACATTGCCAAGGGTCGCGTTTTCAAGCGAGAGAAGAAGATCAAGTGGCGATGTCAGAACTGTGGCTACATTCACGAAGGTGAACACCCGCCCGAGAAATGCCCAGCTTGTGACCATGCCTCGAGCTACTTCATGGTCCACCAGGCAGTCTTCTAGATTGAGCGATTCAATTCAATACTTGGTCCGCTTGGGCCAAGTAGCATTCTTTTTTTCCTATGATTCGCTGATAAAAGAGGTGTGAGCGGAGAGCAGAGTCAGCAGGTATCTATGGGAGGGGGGAATTGGGGGTTGTGAAGGGTTGTGTTGAGAAATTAGCCCGCCGTCCTGATGCCTCTCCACTCAACAATTTCTGAGTTACTAGCCAAGATTTTAGCGTGTGTGTTATTCACTCTGCAAAGGCGGTAGATGCCAATCATATTGTCCGAGGTTGTATTTAGGCTCATAGTGAATAGAGCTTGAGAAATGTGAAGAAGGCTTAGTTTGATAGCTCAACATTGACAGAACTTGTCACATCAATCGTCGGGGTGATAATTGAGGGTCCAAAACTACTTGACCATGATTAACATGATTGGACCTTATGAGATGACGGGACCTTCACGGCCAAAACCTGAGCCATGGAGTGCATAAGCAACACTTCAGAGCATGGGACACTCAAGCGGTACATATCGCGAAGGTTTCCCTGCTCTGCATCCCCTTTTTTTCGTTTTGCGCACTTTTAGTGTCGATTCAATCCATGAGAAAACGGTTACACGGACGGGCAACAGATCATGATGCCAGAAGTCCAATTGCAGCCGCCAATGGACAAGGCTAATTACCTTGTTGGAATCAATCCCGGGAAGGAATTGATCTTATGTCACCAGAGCGCGGTAGAATCACTGTCAAGGTGTTCACGCCTGCAGGTGACTGCGTTTTGGGTCAGCTCACTTGGAACGCAACTGGTCCGCACATCACTTTGGAACCACGTGAATCATTCTCAGGCGATACTAAGGATTACTCTTACGAAATCAATGATGAAATTGTTGTGGACGAAACTGGGGTCTCGAAACATATTTCGCTCAAGAGAGCGGCAAGAATCATTTTGAAACCTATTGAGGTGACGAAGAGGCCTTACTCAACGATGGCAGAGCGACTATCCGATGATCTATACCCTCCAGCCTCATATGATTGGACATCAAGGATGACAGAGAAAGGCGAGGAAGCGCTGTATATTGTCCAGAAGCTGCAAAATGATAAGCGCTACTGGCTAACCATTGTTAACGCCGCCACAGCTGAAGTCCATGAATCACACGCCATCTACAAGTACGAGGCCAGCATCATTACTCTGACCAACGACGTTGAGGCTGACCATGAGATGTACCAAAGCATAGGCGCAGAGGAACCTGAATCAACAGTGAAAAGAGCGTTGGAAATACTGGATGGACCACCGCCAACATGGGAAGACCTTGCATCACTTACTGCCCAAGTTCGGATTCCAGGACTGATGATTGGCAGTGATATGAGGGAAACGGTCAGTCAGCTCGTTCCCATGGAGTTCCCAAGCGAGGTCCGCGAAGAAATAATGGCGTTCCTCGCGTGGACTACTCGAAAGGGGCTTCCAGAAGAGGACCCCGTGAGGTTCATTAGCATTAAGGAAACGCTCCGCCAATCCGCTAGATTGTACATTGGGCATTTGCAATGTCTTCTGGATGGACTTCAACCTCCTCCCTACGTTCGGTTAATGAATCTCGCTGTGACTGGCAGACTTCCTCCATTTGGTCGACCCCCGACTGAGTCAGAGGAGGAAACGCCCTGGTCGATGGCATACCGCAAGATATCCGAGCAGTTCCCTGACTGGACTGGAAGGGTCACTAAGTATGCCATGAATCTTAATGCAGCCGGTAGTGTGGCTGTTGGACTTCCAGTGTCTAGTGCAACCGCCAAGCAGTCGAGAAGAGCGTGGGGAGACCGTTTAGCTCTCGCGACTCATGGCCTATTTCTTAACATGCATATTGAACCTCAATCCCTTGGACTTCAACATCTGATTTATGTTGGAGCCGCTCACAGGTGGCCGCATAAACATCTGGTATTTTCCGCTCGATTAGGCAATGACCTAGGCAGACCACCCAAGCTGCATGTGATGCATATGCCACCGTCGGCTGCAGAACGCGTCATTAGGGCTAGACCTTCAGTTGAGGAGATTGAATGGTCCTGCAGATCGATTAATCTTGGTTTGTATAACATTAGAGAAGGTAGATGGAAACTATCTCTGCCAAGAATCATGAGATCATTCGGCGGAACACGTACAATACGACGACTCAGAAACGAGTTTGGTGGATGGCAAGGAAAATCACCCTTCAGACCAAGCAAAGATGAAGCAAAAGTCCTTGACCTTGTTTCTCGAGGTATAAGCCTTGACGACCCTGAATCAGACAGATATTGGCTATTCCACGGAATCACAAGAGAGCAATTCAAATCAACACTAACCAAGTTGAAGAAGTTCAATTTTCGTCTGCAATACAACCCCATGCCATCAGATCTTGCGTCATTATTCATACTGGCTCAAGGTGAACCCAAACATGTTTGCTCGATGGTAAGAGGATTCTTGTTGCAGACTCCAACCACTACCGCAAGGGTTTCAAGAAATGGTGCATCCTGTTACCTCATATCCCGCTTGCCCGATGATACTTTGCACGAGTTGGTATCTATTCTTCCTTCCAGGGCTCAGGAATACGGAATCAAAGCGCGATGCATGCCAATTACTGCATATCAAGGCTATTTGCAGAATTTCTACACTCGACTCCAGATGGAGGATGGCAGTTGGGATGATGACGTTTCTGCAATGCTCTCTCAAATTCGAGGCCGGTCTTGAAGAGCATTCAGCTACTCATTCATCATGTTGACTCCCACTCTGTTGGCAGACTGTCGATCATGGCACCTAGCTTCTTGCGGATAAGATAGCCAATGACAGCAATAGCCCCACTTCCACCAAGAAGAGGCGCTAAACCAAAATCCAACTTCAGTGCAAGTGGAGCATCGACCACAGAGAAACTGAAGCCATCAGTGAAGTTCGTTATAACAGGAAGATCGCCAATCGTGATGTTCAGTTCATGTGCGCCCTCCAATCTAGGCACAAAGAGCAGACTCAATTCGGAACCGGATGTAATCGTTTCTGTGACCGCTATGATAGAGCCATCAGGATCGGACACTGTGATTTGCATTGTCCCCTGCCAGTTCTCCGGTACACCCTGCACTGCAACCCCCAGTACAACAGAACAATTGAAACCGATGTAGGCGTCTGTTACAGTGATAATTGCAACGGCTACACAGGGCAGTATCCTGAGCTCTGCGGAGGCATTGATGGGTGCATAGACCTCAGACCCCAAATAGAACAGAAGTGCCATGTACTCGCCCGCAAGAAGGCTTTCGATGTCTATCAACGCCCTCCCGCTAAAATCAGTTTCCAGAACAGTCGTCCAGATTGTTTCATTCCCAAGCATAATAGATAGGTGAACATCAGCATCCGCTAGCTTGGCAAACCCAGACTTGAGGCTCAGAATGAGCTGCGGTTCTGCGGGGAAGGTAACCTCCTCAGGCAAATTCACCTCTAGCACCGTGGCGTGGCGCGTTAGCACAATCACCGTGAACCATGAGGCCCCCCTGAAATCGTCACCCTCGAACCAGACCTCCAGAGTGTAGTTGCCGGTCATTGACGGATTCCACGAAACCTCAATCAGTCCATCAACACTACCAATCTTCGTCTGTGAGGTCAACGGGCTCCCATAGACCTCCCTGCCGTCAGGAGCGAAGAGGCTGACCCAGACATCCACGGCATCAACGCCGTCCCCCAGTGTATCTGCCAGAATTAGAGTGATAGAGTGTGAATGGCCAACAAAACCGTTAAGGTCTTCTGCCTCTGTCCCTAGCGTGGTTTCTGCCGTCATGTTGAGCATGTGGAGAAAGGCATCCCCCAGTCGTATGGTGGACTCCAGCACTGTGATGTCCAACATGTAAACTCCCACGGGAAGTGCCCACAGAGGAATGTGTACCTCGAACTCATGCCAGTCAGCCAACGCGGTTAGGTTGACTGCGCCATCAGGACCGTTCATAGTAATCGATACACCAAGGTCAGCAAGGACTAACATATTGTCCATTTCATCCAGTACAGCTATGACTAGCTCCGAGTCATTGGACCTGTCTACACTGGTCGGCCCTGTGACAGAGATTCTGCTAGTACCAAGCACCCACACATTCACTGCTGCGGTTGAGGGATGATAGGTCTCCGTTCCATCGAATACGAACACAAGGGTATGATTTCCCCCTCGGACCAAGGTGATGTTGAACGGCTCAGGATCGTGACCGAACTGTATGAAGCTGCCCAACTCCACCAGACCATAGGCTTCGTGGTAGACTTCGTAGCCTATTGTCTGTCCCTCTAGAGGAGTCCCCTGAGAGTCCGTCAAGAAGACAGTTGTACATACAGGCGTCACTCCTGCGATTATAATGCCAGTGTCAAGCAAGACCACCTCTACCACTGTGGCCACTCGCACATCAATGTCATGGACTGCCTGAGCTGCAAGATACACTCCAAGACCATCGAACTGCGCTGTGAGCTGCCAAGGACCTGCGTCGTCAAGCACAGTGCTCCAAAAGACAAGTCCATTCTCATCTGTTGTGATGTTCACGGGACCGATTGTCACCCCTCCCGGACCCTCCAGTAGCAGCGTCACATCCATGCCAACAAGCGGTTGGCCTGCGTAGTCAGAGAATAGCACAGAAACGTCAAAGGACTCGCCAACTTCCATCTCCGAGGGGGTATCCACGAAGTCTAGGAAGGTCGCGGTGTGGACAGTGTGAAAGCTCTCGTGGTGGAAGGAGTGCACTGACACGGAACCTGATGAGTCAAGGTAGACTGTGTACAGTCCCGAGTATTCAGGTGTAAACTCCGCATAGGCAACACCATCCTCTAAAGTAACTGTGATGTGGTTCGACCACAGTCCCAACTTGACATATTGGCCATAGGGGTCGAAGAGCGTGACCTGCACCGAGAGACCATCTATAGCCTCGCTAAGGTCATCCACTGCGTTGATTGTGATATTCACCGCACTCCCAACGGAGGCGGGAGGAGGAGCCAATTCCGTGGTAGCATAACACTGTGCAATTACGACCAGCTGTTCCTGTACATCCCCGCCCACGAGGAACTGGTCCTCTGACGGTCCAGCCTGAGCCATCAGGATGCCGTGCATGTCATTGGCAATGTACTGAACCTCCACGACTCCCGAGATGTTGGTGAATGCGGACTCGGTCCACACCGGCACAAGATCTATGCCGAGAATCTCAAAGACTATCTCAACCCCCAAAAGGCCGGTTGTGGATTCCAGTGTGTAGGTGAGTGTGGTTGTTTGAAAAACGTCAATCGGTGCTGGGTCTATTTCAAGTGTACCGCTTACATGTTCCAGAACGGACATTGTAGAAACCGTTGAGTTATCTAGATAGAATGCATCTCCCGTGTGAATAAGAGTGATAGTCGCAAGGCCCCGCTCCGCCGGTGTCCAGAGCACCATTGATATCTCGCTGCCAGAGATAAATTGGGTTTCAAAGACAATTGCACTGTTCATCATAATGGACAGAATGAGAGTCCGGCCTGTCACGTACTGACCAAACGAATCATAGACCCCGCAAAGGAACTGAACATCATCGCCCAGAAGGCTTGTGGGATCATGAGTGAGCGTGAGGGACGGTGTAACGTGAACCCTCTGTACATTGGTGTCTATGGCCGTGCAGTTGAGTCCGGTTCCAACATAAGTCGCGTTGAGAATGAAGTCGCCCACCAAATTGAAGATGTGACCTAGAGTGCAAGTTCCGTCAATCCCGGTTGAAAGAGTTGCAGAGTCCACAAGTATTCCATTGGTCCAACTCACGGATATCGTGACAAGGGCACCGACCATGGGCTGTCCGTCCCAGCCAATTAGTGTAGCCTTGACCGGATATGTTGTTCCTTGATCTATTGGCTGCGGATGTGCGCTCACGGATATCTGTGTGAGACCGTGGATTGCGTGAGTAGTGCTGTTGGTCTGAGCTAAAAGCCAACCCTGCTCAGACATGCTCACCGCAATACCGAGGTTTCCTGGCTCTGTCAGCTGTAAGTTCAGAATAATCGTACCATCACCGACAGTCACATTCATCATGTCAAGTATCGTGGCATCGTTCAGCGTTACAATGGTACGTACAGTGACCCCTGATACTCCTGCCAGTGATGAGTCGATAACAGATACTGTCAGAAAGCTGTTGGCGGGCGCAAGGAGCTCGTCAATGTCTATGGTGATTGTGGGCTGTTCCATCACTCCCGCGGTAGTGTTCGCCTCAGACGCCTCATACCATGCCTGTCTGTCAGATGTGGTAGTTATCATGTTCACCCCTCTCACTGATGGGGTCCATGAGAAGTTGGCGTAACCAGAGCCACCTGTAATGGCTGTCTGTTCAAAGATCACGACATCAGCGGGGTTTCTAATTACCAGCGTCACGATCAGTCCGACTATTGGCGAACCCCAGTTCTCCTCGGCGTAGATCCGGACCCAGCCGGGCATGCTCACTTCTGGGTCCGATGAGATCTCAATTCCTAGACTAACGGAGATCCGCACATGGAGGGGAGATGAATCGAATTGTGCCTGTCTTGAAATGGTGCCTTCGTACTCAGCCTCAACTAGGTAGGAGCCTGCCGTACTGGTTGACCACATGACTGACACATAACCTGTTGCGTTGGTGAGCAGAGTCTGCTCAAATACTACTGTCGAGGGTAACAGAACGACCCTCATTATGACAGACTCTCCCTCAAGGGGAAGTAGTGCAGCGTCCTCAAGAAGAGCCCAAAAGGTCCATGACTCCTCAGTCAGTCCTTCAGGAGGCACTCCACCTAGTGTGAGTACGCTATCGGACCATGATATGAGACCGTTTGTCGTCTGGGAAGCCTTCAGGAACCCTTGCCCTGCGAACGAGGCTTCGAGGGAATAGGCTCCGTTCTCGTTCAATGTGAATGTGACCTGTACATGACCGGTACTGTTGGTGATAAACGTGGCATCCAGCAAGACTGTGGATGAGGGTGCTGTTATGGTGATATGGACCGACTGTCCTGGAAGAGGCGTTCCTGTTCCTGTCCTCAACTGCACAGAAACGGATACCGTGGTGTGTTGGTCAAATGTCCCTGCGTCAATCCACTCAAGGACCATGCTCTCAAATACGTCTGCCGATCCTAAGGCCTCAGAGGACTGAAGAGTGCCATTGCGCTCAAACAACACCTTGAATGCAAAGATGCCCCTCGTTGATGGTGTCCAGTGGAACTGACCAGGGCTTGTTGTTGAGATACTGGTGTCTGTGTGGACGATGAACTCGTTGTCATCCCTGACCTCCAGTGACACGAGCTGACCTGGAACCAGGCTATCGTTCTCCAAGAAGTGCAAGGACCAATCAATGACCATCACTTGTCCCACATCGCCAGAGAGTGCTGCTGGCGCCAGCATGTAGGTTAGATCAGGGGATGCAATTTCTACCTCGTCACGGAGGACGAGGGCATCACAGTACTCTATGTTCAGGGTGACTGTGAGATTGTACGTCCCTGTGTCGAAGCTCGTTGTAGGCACAGAGAAGTGGAATGGACTCACATCGTTGTAGGTCCACTCCTGATATGTTGGCGGGTCGCCAAGTCTAATTACAATTTCAGTGAGCCCTGCGTCTGCACCGCTGGTGAGTGACCATGTCACTGTACCATTGACACACTCATTCAGAAACACTGTTGGGGTTTCAAGGTCTAGAGTTCCCTGAAGTGTACCACTCACCTGCGTTGTGATGCCGTCAAAGGCGCGGGATGCGCCCCAGTCCCACAGCATTACTGACACGTTTGCAGGGCCAAGGGCTGACTCGTCATTCGGGATCGGAACTTCCAGAGTGTCCGTGTTGGCAACGTTATCAAAACGCACCCACTCGTCAAAGGCTTGCACATAGACTGTGTGCGTAGTGAGAGATGAGATGATAACAACATCGAGGCTCAGAATCTGTCCTACATCCGGTACTGACTGGACAGTAGCTGATATCGAGCCTCCTGATGTATCATAGAGAAGGGTCCTCAGTCCCAGAGCAGATATCATCTTCAAGACCCCTGCTGTAAGAGCAGGCTGCCATAGGTCAGTGGAGTTGAACCAACCATCAGGGAAGGATGAAGACCCGAGGGCACCAAGTACATTGTCGCGGTCGATGGAACTTACACTAATAGAGAACGAGGAGTTGAGAAGAGAAAGAGTAGCTACGTCTTGGCTCAGTGCCCCCAGATCAGCGTACTGAATCCTCGCCTCTATGCTACTAGCAATCTCTGACGCCATTGTGGGATCTATCAGACCAAGTCGGAATGCTGCCCTCGTACACAACAAGTCTATCGCAGATTGTTGGCTTGCAAAGGGCATCAGGGTCCATCCGTCTGTGGACCATTGGCCGGAGGAGTATTCCGATAGCAGTGCGGACTCTAGCTGAGTCCTGTATGTGATTGTGTCAAGTTCATCAATGAGATACAGCGCTTCGACAGCAGCCACACTGTACTGTATATGCGGACTTCCGCTCAATGGAGCGTTCCTGTAGTGGCCTGATGAGTCCTGTGCTTGACTGATGTAGTTGGATGTTCCAGACACCATACCTGCTGGGAGCTGCACACTCAAAGACGCAGCAAGCCCTACTCCGAAGAACTGTGACCAAACACTCTTGGTCCTGTACTGTGTAGATTTGTACTCTGCCCCCGCATAGGTGGTCATATTGCTCCAGAAGGGATACATTCTCCACTCACCGAAGGACTCCAAGTAGTCAACTGCTTGCTCATGGTCAATCGTGCCATGCGTAAGCCTTGCGATATCGGTGACCCAGTAGCTCCACATTAGGGTCGGGAGGGGCTCCATGGTTTCGAACCCCATGTTGGTTTCCACAAGTGCGAAATAATCTGATACACCACCGATAATGTCACCAGTGGTTTCTCCCAGCTCTTTCAGACACAGCGCGACTCTCTCGGTTTCTCGCGACTTAGCAACGACATCCAAAGCCTTGTCGCGCATTCCAAACCCGCCAGAGTCCAACTGGTTGAATGATAGCCATGCAAGCCCAGCAGTTCTGTTAGAGCTACTGAGTGTTCCCAGAACTGAGAGTGTGGTGAGTGCGGAGGACGTTCCTGTGACGGTTTCAAAGCTCTGCCCCACAACATCATTGAACGAGCCATCACCGTTGGATGTATCCTCATGTATCCATTCTGTCAGTTTGCTGGGATCGTGATGTGATTCCTCAAGCATTTCAAGAGCCAGTACGTACTGTACCGAGTAGGAGTTCTTTGGAATGATGTTCGACGGATTCTTTGATACCCCTCCCCAGTATTCTGGGTTCGAGGGAGCATCCGATCCCGTTACAACGCAGTCCCTGAGCCAAGACTCAAGAGTACCTGTGTTGATTGCTGACAGCTCACCTGTCTCGAATAATGCTTCGGTGATATGGAATGTTGCTGTCATGTCATCGCTAAAGCCACCGGACACATCCTGCCCGGCACTCAGATTGGCTACAAGCTTTGACACTGTGAACTGGGATGAGAGGCCCATGACCTCAACTAGCCAGAGCCCCCAAGCAGTTGTCTTAAGATTCACCTTGCTTCCTGACGCAGAGTCCATGAAACAAGCGTCTGAACCGGTTTCAACGTACAGACTGGACAGGATGCTCTGCACTTTCGATTGATGGTCAGTCCTCCACTGTGTCCATGCGGTTGCGTCGAGCACCGATCTCATGGAGTGTACTGCATAGTACGTGAACTCAACCATCGACTCATGCTGGTAATGGAAACCTCCTGCAAGCAACTCACTTTTAGGAATCTGTGAGTCAATCAGCATCTGCGATGTGGGTGATTCGCCTATCGCTGTTGCATAGGCAATGGTGTTCAGCAGGAGTCCCCTGCCGTTAGTAGTCAGAAGGGATGGGTCCTCGGGTCCGAAGAGGAATGCATCAAGAGGCCACGCGTCATGTCTCAGGGGGGCAAGCTGACCAGACACACCTTTGCCGGTCAGGTCCTCTAGCCTTGAACGCTCAGTCTGCACCCGGTCATTTGGAAGCAACACCCCAGTTTCAGATGTGAGACTGGCGCCCAGTGTTAGGCTCTCAGGCAAGGAAAGAAAGACCGCTCCATCGTGACCCTCAGATGTCTGCAAAAGGGCGTTGATGGAAGCGGTCTGCGAGGGTGAACCTAGCCCTCTAAGTCTGTGCAATAACCAGGCCGCGCGCCCGATTAGAACAACGGGTCTATCGTGCCTTAGAAGAAGTGCAATGAACTCCGACGGCACAAAACTCCCGTTTTCAGACCCAAGACTGGCATCAAGGACGACGACATGAGCACTCTCAATCACTTCAGGGTTGCTGAGTGTGTCGCTGACTGTAGTCAACTGAGTATGAACCCCGAAGGATGCCAGCAGGCTCTCAATCTCCATGCCCCTATCTGGAATGGTTGCACTAGGAAGATTCACTATTACGTAGGAGCCCAGCTGTACAAGTACACTGGAGTCTGCTGACCGCGTGAATGAATTCTCAAGTCGAGTCGCTATCTGTCCTCCCGGCGGCTCAAGCGATGAGTGCAAGGTTGCGAGGAGTGGCGTTGAACATAGCAACATAAGTCCAAATACAACAAGTAGGGTCAGTCTATTCCTGCGTTTCATCTAGCAACTGCCTCCTGATTGAAAAGGGTGTCCATGGCTCGGAAGGAAGGGGGTATTCCGTGCAGAGATAGGTCTTGGAATAAAATAGGGCAAATACCAGGACCTGTGATCCGAGCCAGGGACTTTGTTTTGCTGCTCAAACGAGCACCCCCATAACCTGCGTATAGAGAAGAACAAGCGCCGCCATCACAGCGATGAACTCAAGCGCACCAGTACGCGGCCTTCTGCGCAGGGATGCAACCACCAGGGAAATATCCCCGCTCCTCAACGAGTTGTTGAAGAGAACACCTACCGCCACGTACCAGCAGAGCAGCACCGCTGGCATGTTCTGGAAGAACAGTAACGCTGGAAGGAGAATCAACGATAGTGCGACAAACACCGACATCACCACTATCATGTACAGGGCAGATAGCACAATCGCTACCCGAGGTGGACGTTCCACTTTCAGGAAAAGGTTGATCTCCCCATAGGTTGTTGAGGTACCGATGTTCTCCACATCTATGCCAAAGGCTCTGCTCACTGTGTATCTTATCGCGATGTAGGCTAGTGTACCGGGGAGGAATATGATCGATAGGGCTGACATCAGCGTGTTGCGTGTCCAGTCCTCGAACTCTCGCTTCTGTCCACTGAGGAGTATCAGTCCTCTGACGACTGTCACAATCACCAGTATCCCAGGTGCAATCTTGACGGAGAACACTAGATTTGCAAACAGTGCAGCTGCCAAGTCAATCTGCATTCCTTCATCCTCTCAACGTGGGTTATCCTTGCAGTAAGGATGAACACAATATACTTAGACTATTGGAGAGAGGGCTCTAGGATAGGATAGTCCCGAATGCGTGCTCAAAGCCTATATTGTGCCGTTAGAATACTTAATGGTTTGCAAGAAGTGAGATATTGGTGGAATAAGGTCTATGAGGGGAGATTCTACTCGCGTACCGTTAAAATCTGTACCCTATCTCGAACCTTTCCTTCAGCCTCAAGCACGCATTGGGAGATGCTTATATCGTTGATTCCAAAGGTCCCGGTGGAGCTAGTCAAACTGAGGTACGACGCCAAGGTTGACGCCGCTTGGTTAAGAAGAGCTGCGGGCCCCGACCTTTACAGGTACGATGATGAGGGCTTACTCCGTGATATCGCAGCTCGGATGCTCGGCTACAAGGCACCACCAACTCTTAGACCCAGAGTCTTTGAAGCAGCCCTCGACCTATTGCCGCTACCCGATTGCGCTCTAGGGAACGAGCTGATTAACAACGCCTTGGCATACAAGAAGTCTTCAGCGCTTGATTACAAGAACCCTGATGGTGATACCCTGCTTGAACAGATCACATCCCTGCTTCCAGATAAGGTCGGAAGATTCCCTCAGGATAATCAAATCAGAGAAGCGTTCGTATATGCGATATCGAGAATAGTCATTGGCGATTTGCCACCCCCTAACAAGTGGCAGGGATTCTATGAAGGGCTCGACTACCTAACGTCAGCTCTCTTCACTATTCAGATGGCGGCGGTGAGAGCCCGCACCCCTATATCATGGATTGAAACCGCTTGCAGAGAGACGAAGGATGCTGGGCACCTGACAGAGTGGCAGACACTAACGCTGAGGGCTGACGGAGTCACTGCCTCCAAGTGGACTCAGTTTCTCAACAGGTTCAGAAGCCGAGTTTGTGCCCTCAACTCGGACTATATCAGAAAGATGACTCTACACCTTGCTGACGCGCAGAAACCCATCAGAATCACAATGCCGCTAGTTCAGAAGCTCTTGGGCTCGGGCGGTAAGATTGCACGACGCGTCACCAAAGATGTGGAAACCCTACTCACGGAGAGATTCATTCCTTCAATGACTGGGATAGGCCTGAGGCATCGAGTGATTGCAACTCCAGGACGCAGGAGTGAGGTCCCGACCGAGGGAGCTGCTGAGAAGTACGTATGCAAAGACACGACCTTCAGCAGTAGTGAATTCCTTGAGATTGTCGTCTATGCTGAACCAGTCAGCTCGGTCGGACCACATGAGAAGGATTTGATTGCTGGCTCAGTGCAGGTCATTGCTGATTCCGAGGTAATTTCCATGAGAATGGATCTCTTCAGCAATGAAACCGGTGAGCCCAAGTGGACCGTTAAACCGTGGCAAGCTGAAGATATGATCCCCAAAGACACTCCGGGATGGCTATACTGCGAATCACCCAAAATTGAGGTTGCACCGTGGGCAGTTTCACAGAGAGACAGGGACCTGCTTGGGATACTATGTGCACACCACGGCGGGTTCCAGGACAGACTGAGGCTAGTCCGTGCAATGGGAATCCCCAATCAGAGCGCTAAGGAAAGAGTGGAGATGCTCATTGCCAGATCCCTTCTATCTGTTCTGTATCATCCATCGTTGGAGTACAGTGCAATTCCCGAGGGTGTGTACGTCATAATCCATGATTCCAGTCCAAAGAAGGTGGAAGCCGTCTGGTCCTATCTGCTGAGTGGCGCCCCCTATGTCCGCGCTCTGAGGACGGAGGGCGGGAGGGGTCTCTTTGCTATTGTTCGTGTTCCAGACCTTCAAAGCACCATCTTTCTTGGCCCAGCAAGAGAG
This sequence comes from Candidatus Thorarchaeota archaeon, assembly GCA_030612365.1. GTDB lineage: Archaea > Asgardarchaeota > Thorarchaeia > Thorarchaeales > Thorarchaeaceae > WTCK01. The sequence goes on along the minus strand of JAUWOA010000002.1, from coordinate 16,086 downwards.
TACATGAACGATCTAGGTGTGAACTTTATCACAGGGTTGATTGACAAGCAGAAGACCTATCGCATGACCCTCCTTCACAGGCTGCACGGTGAAAAGGGCTGGCGAGATCCATGGACACATGAATCACGATTCCTCAATTCTGGGTAGGGATTTTTATTCACCACAGTCCGTGTTTTTCAAGCAATTTCCTGATTGCTGCGCCCCTCGAGTCGCATTTTGACACCATCCTTCCTAGAACACTCAAAAGTGTATTTGGAATGTTCTAATTCGGGATTGGCAGATATCCGCTCCAGAATCGGTTCTAGGTACTGCTCAAAGCTATCCGCTGCCCATAAGCCCTCCGTAATTTCTCTCTTGATTGCAGCCGTTTCGTCGGTCCTGTCGCGCACTATCCCCCAGACCAAAACTACTCCAATTACATATGTTAATGGCCATTCAATATAGGATTGAAGCGATAAAGCGTTGGAAGCGGTGGTACTACTAGAAGAAACCAGTAGTAGAAGGAAAGACCGTAGGACACAATGAACAGAGTTTCATAAATTACCAAGCTAGGCCAGTAAGAATGAATACTCTTCCGGCAGATTTCCGAAAACAAAGCGGCCCCATATCTCTCGACTGAAGAAAATCGACGGATAGAACTAGGCTCCACGCAACTACAAGAATTTGCGCAACCTCAACGTAGTTCACCATGCAGCCCCATTAACAATGCTAGACGCAGGCACATATAATCTAAAGGTCGGCATCTCAACAGGATCCAGTTTAATACTCCATTCATGAGATTCAATAATCTTCTTCACAATACCAAGCCCCATTCCGCCCCCAGGTTTGGAGCTTACCCGTTCGCTGAATATTAATGAGCGGAGTTCACCGGGAATTGGCTGTCCATCATTGCGGAATAGAATCGCAATCCCACCCTCTGCGCTCCTCTTGCGGACTTCAACCCTGTGTGCCATTCCATGTTCGACAGCATTTGCGAACAGGTTCTGAAAGGCTTGTGCTAACTTGTCTGGATCTCCAAGCACAATCGGAAGTCTATCATGCAAGAATTCAACCTCCGCGGGCAACACCGAACTAGCAACTGTTGGAATCACCTTGTTCAGATCAACCTCTGAGAGCCAGCTCACGGGTACACCCATGTCCACTAGTCGTACTGACCGGTCCAGCAACCGCGTCATCCTATGGACACTCTCAACAATCGTATCTGCGTACTCTGGATTGTGGACCTCCTTGAGAAGCTGTGCATAGCCAAGGACCGCATTGAAGCACCCCCTGATGTCATGAGCCATTGTATGGATGAATGACCTGTACTCCTCCTTAAGCTCCTTCATGGCTTTCTCCAGTTCGATGTACCGCTCCCTGACTTCACGACTTGTAAGGATTGGGCCTTGTGTATTCTCATCCAGTAGACTGTTCATTCCTATCGTCCTCCTATTCTCGGGATATGCCCCTCGCTTCTCGTCATGCAAATTGCTCCAGTGTTGTCTGCTGTTCACCGAAATTTTTCCACAGTCGTATTATCTTCGCCACGGTTTCTTTGGCCTTCTCCGTTCCCATAACAGCGCTGAGCAGCCTGACTGCCATTGGGACCATTGGAGGTCTGAGAGTGATATCAAACCCATTGCTGGACATGTGATTAGGCTCATCAAAGACCTCTCGGGCGAGAATGTAATCCTCTCTCTGAAATGCAGTATAGCCACGCGCCTTGAGAAGTCCTACAAGACCTCCGTGCCTCTGAAGGAGGACCACCCCCTTGCGAGGCCCCACTCCCTTCACACCCTGCTTGTGGAAGTCGCACCCGCACACAATAGCAAGGTCCCTCAGATGCTCTAGGTCTAGGTCCATCTTGGCCTCAAGCTCACTCTGCGTGACCCTGAAAATTTCCCTCTTTGTGAGATGGAGCTGTTTTGTGACATGCGGGCTTCCGAACAATAGCGCATCAGCATCATTCGACACAACCGTGCCAACCAACCCATCACGACACATGACTGCAGCCGCCATCTCAGCCTCAGAGGGCGAGTTGATACATGGGATACCCAGGCTTTTGCAGAGATCCTTGATGTGAAACGCTGCAAAGTACATCCTCAGTGCAGGACTTTCCTGCAGGTCATTGACCAGCTTGTGGTTGTAGGGGTCTCTCTCAGAGTAGAAGGTGCGGTATAGATCGTGTGCCGCAATGATGAGCTCGGGATTGGGAGCACGTTTCAGTGTCTCAGGAGGGCCATCGAACACCAGTACTGGAAGGACATGAGTGCGAAGCGCTGCGCGGATTATACCGAGAACAACATGAATATGACTTAAGGGAACTCGATTGAACCTGCTACCCCTCCGGATGGTAGACAGTCTGCGGATAAGATAGTTCGGGGCGTCTATAGCGATTGTCCTTGGAGAAAGCTCGTCAATGCTAGCCCACTCCCAAGGCACGAAGTTCCAGTTCTTTGCACCCACCCCCAATTCCTCCTATTTGATCGACCTGATTCCATTCAGTCCAATTTGTATAATCACTCCCTTGTCAGCTGGATTGACCGGACTTCTCTCCACCTCAAGCCTGAACATACCCTCCTTGACAGCAAGGCGGTCCACTCTGATGAGAGAGTCAACCCCATGAGCGATGACGTTGCCTCCAATCGGGCTGGGTGTTCCGCTGTTCCAGTTCCTTGTCGAGTGGTCTGTGATGAATAGATGGATATTATTGTCATTCACGACACCCCTCAGAACCTCAAGGGTGGCGAAGAGTTTCCTCTGTCTGCCCTTGCTCCTCGGGGCACCCGTTAGGTTCAGCACTCCCGTCAGACTATCCACCACAACCATTGTGATTCCTTCCATGGAGGACACCTGAAGGACCATCCCCTCAAGATCTGCAAGACTCATCACCGGTCCCACTGAAATCTCCTTTAGCAAATCCTCCGGAGAACCACTTCTGTTGCACAGCACCCTCGTCAAGGCGGAGCTGTAGTTGCTACCAGAATCCAGGTATGCGGACCGTCCGCCAGACTTGACAGCACCCACCGCAACAGCATGCGCAATAGTCGTCAGTGGAGACCTGTCAGGGCCGTGAATAAGGCTGACCTGACCTGGAATCAGTAGTTGTCCTAACACCCTGTCAAGTTGTCGTGGCACCAGCCTCGTCACTGGCTCTGTTGCTATGTCAATTGAATCAAGTGGAATTGCCAATAGTAGGTTCACCTCTGGGTAGGTGTGATATATCACGGGCCATAACTGCTGATGCCGCTCTTCCCATCGGAAGGGGTTCAAGGTTGAGTCCGGGTACGCTGTCACTGAAAACCATCACAACCAGTCCTTTGGGATCGGGATACACGGTCATTCGCAGCGGTTGAATTGCTAGTAATTTTTCCACGGTGTCAGCGTCACAGGTGAATTGATAGTCATTGACCTTGACCCCGTGATCCTGCTCCAACAGGGGGTGTGCAAGTATCGCTTTTTCAAGAAGAGGGGAGGCAATATGTGCGTCAGGAACGCCACTCTCTCTCAACACTTCAAGGACTCTGTCAGTCCACTCCTCATCTCTCACTATCAGAGCATCTGTATCCTCCAGTCGTGTGAGGGATACTGGAAGTTTGGGGCGGTCCTTGAGGAGGCCAATCACTGTGTCAAAATGATTGTGGGGAATGATTATGACCTTATACCGGAGATTCTCTATTCTCGCCCACATCGATTGAGTGCTGTCTAATTGCGAGGTGATGCTCAACCCAGTAGGACTCAGACCTAATGATGATGAAACATCTGCAATTCGACTCATTTTCTCATTGAGCCCGGTTGGGTCTCTTACGAACCCGCACAACACAGCTGTGACCCCTGCTGCAAGGATTGCCGGCACCACTCCGAATGGAAGCACCCACATTAGAACAACCACGAACAAGTAGATTGCAGAGGTCCATCCGAGCACTTCTAGCAAAACGTGAACAGGTGTTCGTTTCTCATAGGGTCGTGCAGACAGTCTGAGGAAGATGACTGTGGTCACTGCCACAACAATGAACGGGACCATATCCCCAGATCTTAGAGCAGTTACAACTCCCACAACTGAACTCAGCAGGCTGGCTCCCAAGGCAAGTGCCACGGCACCAGCAACTACCAGTCCCACTATGCGGAGCATCGACTTCCCGAACAATCCGACACCTCCGAGTTGTCTCCTTCATTGTATTCTGTCACCTTCACAACCCCCTCCTCTGCTAGTGTGAATTGCACGAAAGGAACTTTACCTTCAGTCTGATAGCGTGTTACGTCGGTGACTGATGTGCCATACCGCCTAGAAAGCACCAAGTCGTGATCAGCCCACCCCTTTATCGACCTATGAAACACGGCAACAGGCTCGCGGTCAAAGCTCCTGCTCTCAGACACAATAATCACATTCAATCCTCTAGCAATCAGACCTGCAAGGGTGGGCATCACTTCCTCGAACATCTCTCTACCCCACATCACATCCTCTCTGTGGGACATGTCCAAGGCTCGCGTTACGGGATCGACTACAATAAGCACCGTGTCCTCGTCAAGACTGCCTGGAAGGTTCAGAATGGCTTCTCGGACGCGCTTATGACCCATGATTGGGAGAATAGAGATTGCTATCCTGTCGCCACCCACTGAATCAATGTTGACCTTCAGATGATTGACAAATGCTGTCTTCGCATCGGTGTTGATCCATAGCACCTTCCCACTCCGCGTAGCCTTGGATGCCAAGGCGACTGCAAAGAGGGTCTTGCCAGAACCAGCCACTCCAGAGAGATGTATCAGACCGTTAAGCCCGAACATGGAATCGTTCTCAAGCTGCGACCTTACCACGCTCCCGCTTCGTTCGACCCATAGCACGTTGCTTGGCTTGCTTCTTCTTCCTCCTGCTGATGGCCTCAGGCCCCGTAGAGGGGTCCTTTTCGTTCTCTACCTCATCAAGTGAAGACTGCGCCACCACAAGCGCTTCTGATTCCTCTGCAACAGTCACATCGTCTGAGACCTCAGGAATTGCCTCTTCCTCTCGCTTCTCCTTGCTATCAGTATCATTCTGGGTCCCGTCGGGTTCCGCTTTGCTCGGAGGCGCGAGTTCGACCTCGACTGCCTCAACACAATCGGTTTCAGTTTCATCCTTTGTGGATTCCACCTCAGCGGGAGCTCCTACTGGCAGTTCTTCTTCAGGGGTTTCTTCCACCTCGGGGTTAGCTTCCTCCTCGTGTTCCTCTGAAACCGGACCGGACTTTGCAATGTCCCCAATTAGCTCCTCCATGCCAGAGTCATCCCCCTCAACGGTCTGCACAATCTCCTCTTCTGGCTTGGCAAGATCTGCACCGAACTCGTCAATGATTACATGAAATGCCCTCGAGATGAACATATCATCAATGGAGCCCCTAACTGTCGGACTCAATACACCTGCATTGAACAGACTTGTATTCAAGACTGCCATATGCGTCAGGGCTTCTTCTACCCCTAGCGGCGTAGTGACATGTCCTGTTACTGCGGTGTAAGCAAGGGCTAGAGAAACCTCCTCCGTCTCTGTCAGGTCTGCGCCTACATTTCGGAAGACGCCAATGAATCTCTCAATCCCAGCGTCCCCGGTCACAATGCCCTTCTTGGCTTCATCAGATGGAGCGAGCCTTACGAGTTCATCCAAGACCCTTTCTGCAAGCACTACGGCACCGTTAACGTCGCTATCTTCAAGGTTATTCGATGCTGACGCCATTAAGGGGGATATCACAAAGCTCAGGTCGCCAATGAGCCTAATTTTCTTCTCATTATTCTTTATCGAAGCCGCTACACGTTTCCTATCTCCAAGAGATGCAACTCCTGCTTGTTCACTCTCGATTATTTTGCGGAACTCGTTTAGCCCATTGTGGGACTGCTTGAGTAGCCATGCTGCTCCCGCTCCACACACCCCCATAAAGGCCAATGGTACAGTGAGGTTGCCTGAGTTCGATAACAGGACCATGAGGGATGTCACACCCCCGAGTACACTGGCCCCAGCCGCTAGCACTCCGTACCATCCATTCCGGATAGCCCTTGAGAAACCATCCCACTTATCCACGATTAGGCTCTTCTCGAGGTCGGGCAGAATGGTTCTTGCGTCGCTCTTTCTAGCAAGGGAAAAGTCGTGCACACTGACCACCCGTTCATTTGCAGTCAACCAGCTCAGGTCTGCCGAGGATCGGACATCCTGAGTCACAACGTAGACAAGTCTGGTTTCATAAACCAAGGACTTTCGCTTGCCAGACGCAGAACGCAGAGTACGCATGGGCACTCGTCCCCAAGGGGTCAACGGTGATGTCGCCTCCAATCGTTCTCGAAGCCCAACGTCCTTCAAGAGGCTAGGGAGTCCCCTGTTAACACTCTCAAGAACCGATGCCTGCAAGGCAAAACCACCCTTGCCAAAGACCGCATTCCTAAGGTCCAGTATATGAACAATCTCAACGTGGACCCCTCTTGCCCCTGAAATCCCCGAGACCCTTACTCCCAACACCAGCCCATTGGGGGAAACATGGGTTAGGTGGTCAGTAGCCTTTAGGACCTCCACTATATCGTAAGTCTTCGATTCTCCTTTGGGACTCTTGGACTCCTCAGCCTTATGTATTGGCATTTCTTCCTCAGTTACTGTCATTGTTTTCGCTCTCCATGTGATGTAATCTTGAATCTATAATCGAGAGAAGGTCTTGCACCATCTCAGACACCCGCTCCATGTTGCCCCTGTCTGCCACTGCTACAATCGAGTATAGAAGCAAGCGTGACTTGTCAAGTAGGGCTTTTATGTCGCCTACGGCAAGGTTAGTCATACGAGCCATTTCTCTCATCGAGAGATTGGTTGATGCGACAGAGCCGATGAGGGCCTCAAAGGTTTCACCCTGTTTCTGCCCTGTTTCAAGTGATACCAGATGCCTCAGCACCGACATTAGGACTGTGTTACTCCCAATTGTCGGAATAAGAGCCATCATCTCTTTGAAGGTAGTAATCTTGAGGTAGAGTCTGTTCACAGTCCTGCCGAGGGTTGTGGGTCGCAACTTGCCGCCCTCACCACCCTCCAAGAGTCCAAGGCGTATCAGAAGGCCACTCGGACTTGTTTCACTCAGCGCGAGAGGGATTACATAATTGGCCAGTTGAATCATCTCCGATGATGCTGCCATGCCAAGCGCAACAAGATGGTTGCACAGAAAGCCATGCTTGTTCATGGGGCTTCCGCATGAGCACATCGGACCCTCCAGCGTACCATCAGATGTCATCCTTGCTGAGAACCTGCATGTCTGTTGTCCACTCCTCAGCACAGAAACAATCCCCCCGATGACTGTATCACCACGCTCTCTAATCTTGACCGTACCCAGTATATTTTCTCTTGCAGAACGGACCATATTCGGATTGGCGTGGCGCTCGATTGCGGCCTGCGCAGTCACCTCACCGAGTTGCACAATCCTCATGGGGGTGTTCGTTAGCCATCTGCCACAGTAGAACAAATATGACTCTCCAAGGTACTCCTGCTCGACCTCTTCAAGGGATGCCTCTCCTAGAAAATCGAGTGCTACTAGCAGTTGTTCTGTAAGGCTGTTCGATGTCCCAAGCTCGCTAGTCACTGGCTCGTACTTTGGCGTCAGAACTATCTTTCCAGTATCAAGACTGACTTCATTCGTAAAGTACTCCTTTGTCAGCATCTTGACCTCGCCTTGGCTACCAGTGAGAATCACTCCAAAACCCCTAACATCCTTTCCCGGTCTGCCCGCCCTGCCCAGCATTTGATGGACCTGATTGGCGGGAAGGAACCGTTTGTGATGTTGGGGGGACCTTGCTGATGTGAGTACCACTGTTCGTGCAGGTAGATCCATCCCAGCTGCCAGTGTTGTAGTTGCACAGACCACCCTCAACAGTCCACGATCGAACATGGTTTCGACAAGCCTTCTCGTGCGGGCTCCAAGACCAGCATGGTGGTATGCAACACCATCGTGCAGAAATGGCCGCATTTCCGAGGGTATTGTGACATTCCAGTTCTCTAAGGAGTCCATCTCCCTGTCAAGGGTCGTCCGTTCATTGGTGCGCAGCTGTCGCCCCACACTATCCTTCAGACGGTTAGCCTCAGCCTCAGTTTCGCGTCTTGTCCTGTGGAATACAATCACCTGACCGTCAGCCTGCACAGTGGCCATCACAAGTTGCTGCACAGTCTTCTCACGATCTGTTGTTGGAACCAGCTTGCACGTCAACGGCACAGGACGGACATCAGATTCCACTAGATGGCACCCTAGCCAATCAGCTAGCATGTAGGGCTCTCCGACAGTAGCAGATAGGGCAACTATCTGGAGGTCCTCAGTCAGTTTCCGCATCCTCATAATGACGCTCTCTAAACGCGCGCCTCTTGACGTGTGCCCGATATTCTGTACCTCGTCAATGACCAACACTCCAACCTTGTTGAGCCAGTCAACCTTGTGCCTCACGAGGGAGTCTGCTCTCTCGTAGGTCGTCACAAGTATCTGAGCCTCTGCTAGGTCGGAGCCATCGGTCTGAAAGTCCCCTGTGGAGACCTCAATCCTGATTCCCTGGTCAGCATAGCGCTCCTTGAGAACACTGACAACCTGCGTGGCCAGCGCCCTCAGGGGAACGAGGTAGATGCCTTTGCAAATGTCGCTGACCCCTCTAAGGAGCGCCATCTCTCCAACAAGCGTCTTGCCCGAACCTGTAGGGGAACATACCATGATACTCTTGCCCTCAAGCAGTCCTGCCTCTATTGCCTTGCTCTGGATACCCCTAGGAGTGAGCCCCACGCCTGCGAGAATGCCCTTCACGTATGTGGTGGTATCCATGGCGGATGTCAAGCTTGTTCCTCCTGCTGTTGCATTTTGGTCTTCAGACTCGTCATATCGCATCATCCTGTAGCTGTGGCTTCTTCTCCCGCCATCTGGTGTAGTGCCATCGTGCCTTTCATGGTTAGTCTGTAATTCGCGTAGGACACTCCGCCATGTGACTCGTGGCCCCGCAGGATCATACTGGCATGTTCTAGCCTGACAAGCACTGCTTCGACATCCATATCCTCCCGTCCACTGCTTGAGATGATAAACCTGTGAAGTGCCTCCTCTGTGAGGGGTTCGTATCGCTGAAGCAATCTGAGCACACTCACAGCCAAGTCAGTTTCGCTTCCAGCTACATGACCTATCAGAGTCGTATGGCCTGTATTTCCATCGTCGCTGGTTATACCATTGGAAACCCCTGCTGCCCTGTTCGACAACTCATCGGTCGATGGTGGTAGCAAGGCAGGGGCGTCATCAAGTTGTATTGGCTGGCAGGTTTCTGCACCGTCATGTACCATTAGCGCAATTCCCTTCTCCATCACTCTAAGATATGATGACTCTCTGGAGGATTGGCGGGCCTTACTGTGCAAACCATGGCCAATGACTGTCAACCCGAGAATGTCTGTAGCAACACCGATATCCCAATTGTTGCGAAGCCGTAGGGATATGCACGATGATAACCTAGCCACAACCTCCGTGGCAAGACCCGATGGTCTCTCAATGCTCACAATCAGAGGTCCTCTTCTTGTCAAGTCGCGTGTGAGTTGATCAGTCCAAGGGACGCGTCTCTTGTACCTGGAATCGTATGGTCCATAGAGCTTGAGATTGAAGGGACCATCAATGATCACAACTAAATCGGAATCACTGCGCAGGCCGGCTAGCTTCATGCTGAAGAGGTCCCACCCGAATGTATCGAGAATGATTGACCCCAATGATATGACCGTGACGCTCAGCTGCTGTTCTGCTAGCTTAGATAGCTTAACAGTCTGGTGCCCGTAGAAAGCTCTTGAACCTGACCCTTGGTAAAGCACCTTGACTGCTTCCATCCCTGCTTCTGTTTTCCGAGAGGTCCTGTCCGTTGTAGGACCCTCTGTGCCATCCATCATGTCTGTGTCCGCGCTTGGGAGTGTGACATCTGCGAGCGTTGCGTTCGACAAGGCAACCGCCCTCCCTAATGCCAATTCAAAATCTGCGGCGGAACTCAGGTCTGTGTCTGCAATGGTTTCAAGTGCCATCTTCAGTTGGGGCACGTACAGGCTTCTCGGAATGTCCTCAGCATCGACTGGATTGAGAACGAGGTCCTTTCCCAGAGTCAACCCAATCCCCGAGTCTGTAAGAGCTGCGAACTCCATCGCCTCGGACCTGGAACTCACAATCATTACTCGCTTGCCGGCATCCAGAAGCTGCTTGGTCAAGAGCATCATTACTCTGCGTCGTTCCGGCCAATCACCTCCACAGAGCAACATTCCTCCGGTTAGATCATTGTGACACATGCCTGCCATTGGTCCAGTCTGGAGAGTTTCAGGATTGATTGTCACGCCTAGGCGGTAATCGCCCGGCCTGTCACGTATAGGTGCTATGAACTCGCCGGGTACGTTGCTGCCAACCTCCGGTCCAAGTTCGCTCTTAAGCTGAACGAGCCACTCCGTCAACTCGCTCCCACTGGCATGGAATGCGCTGTTCCTAGTGAGTTGAAGAGTCATGATTCGTTCCAAGATATCTTTAGCCTTGTCCCTCTTCCAGCCGGGTTCCGGAATTGCTCCCTTGATGGAAGCCTCGAATCTGGGAAGTGCAAGTCGGTCTCTTGAATGTCCATATACCGACGTGCTTGCTTTCCACAGGCCGCCTCTGCGAAGCATGTAACCTTTGAGCCCGTTTGATGACATGTGCTCCAAGTAAGTCTGAAGTGCTTCCGGCAGGATATCGCCCTCAAGGACAGTCTTGGGATTCTGAGGACTCATAGCCACCGTAAGGCACAGACCATACCCAGTATCTACCCCCCGAATGAGTTTTCCAAGATCACCCCCTAGGTCGGAGGAAACCGACTTGAGGCTCATGCCCACGATATGCCGCTCGCCTCCTATTCCCCTGCTGCAGACGTACTTCTTCTTCTCATCCTCCTCAAGCGATAGATCGGGTTCAGGAACACGTGTCCATTCCTTCAGGGTTCTGTTCACCGAGAATAGGTTGAGAAGAATCAGAAGAATGACGGATGCTAGTACCGTCATCGTGATTGTAAGCCACGGCATCCAGAATGTTCCTACGATAATCATTGCCGTTGCCAGAAAGACTTTCGTCCATGGAGGACGAACACTTCTATCGCTCCATCTAAGCTCGGTGCTCTGCGTAACCCAAAGCTGGGCTTGTTTTATCTCCTCCAGAGGGTCTCTCTCGGGCTTCGAACCCATGATATGGCCGCCCTTAGACATCGCTATCCCTCCGCACTTTCACAACAGTGCCCGACAACACCTCAAGCATCCTCCTCAGGCGGCCAATGTAAACTTCATTTCCCCCGCTCGTCAGGAGGGTCTTGCCTACAATCAGTAGCTCGGGCATGTCCCCGCACGATGTGCTTCCATGAGCTATCCTCATTGGCGTAGGAACAAGAACAATCCAACTGTAACCATGGCCAATTGACAAAGAGTCCATGACAGCCTGAGGGCGTAGCGATGTGGGGATTGTGATCTGGGCTTGCACCTCAGTTGACAACGAAATCCACACCTCCAGAGTTTATGAGAGCGATATCATCTAGCTCCGCTCGTGCAATGGGCATATGGGCATAGGCTGCGCGCAGAGCACTCTCCAAGACCATTACATCCTCCAGCACCTTCTCTGACAGTTTCTTAACAACAGACGCCAACCTACGCATGTTTGGTGCTTGACGAACCACCATCATGCCTACGCGTGTAACCCCACGTCCCAAAGGTCGACAGACAAAGAACCGCAGTTCTGCATTCTTTTCCTCATTGAACCTGATTGTCATGGTTTCAAGGACTCTACCCGCGGAATAGCTTAGGTCAATCCCAAGCGGGACACTGGTCATGAGTCGGGCTGCGCACACTTCCACTGTGAGAGGTTTTACAGTGGCGAGAACCGCAGTATCGTTGTTCCAGAGTAGAAGGTTCTTTTCACATCCCTTCATGTATATCACAAAGGCGACCAACAGGAGGAACAGCCCTATTGTCGACTCAAGAACAACCTGATATGACTGGTCAAGGGCCATCCTGAGTGACCAAGCTGCGCCAACAGCTCCAGGCACGACATACCTCAGCTGACTACTAGCAGAATTAAACGCCAACCTCTCCCTTCGCCTCCGCCTTTCTGTTCCTCTGTCTCACAAATAGGTCAATGGCACCCCTCATCTCGTCTACTCCTGAGTAGGGCCAGTGGTCCGAAACCATGTCATCTCCAAAGACTCTGATGTATTGCTGGAACCTCTTGTCGAGAAGCACGACCACTCCCCGATCCTCAGGGCTCCTTCGAAGTCTGCCTACAAGCTGTGCAACCATCCGAAAAGACGGTACGATTGACGAGTAGTAGTAGCCTGCACCCTTCCCGAATCTTCTCTCGTACCATCCTTGGAGGGCTTTCTGGTAGCTGGTTGGAGGGCTGAATGGAATCCCAACTCCGATAATCAGGTCAATCATACTCGACCCGCCCTCCACAAGGTCAACGCCCTCAGAGAATTTGCCTCCGTAGACACAAAACACCGTATGAGGCCCTTCCTCAAGTGCGTCCTTGACAACCTCAATGCGCTCTCCTGGGGCTTCCTCTAGCCTTGCTCTGAATCCACAATCTATGCCGTAGCTCAGAACATCCTCCATTATCCTGTAGCTTGGAAAGGCAATCAGGGCGCTCTTCTCGGAGGGCATCGCTGTCAAGGCTGTTGAGATTCTTCCTGCTATGGTCCTCCACAGCTGTTCGCCCCGCGCTGTGTACTTGGTTGTGATATCCTTGTCAAGGAGCACAAGACGACTCCCATGAGGGTAAGGACTCATCAGGCTCTCCATCAGGGCACCTGACACTCCCAGCAGGTCCGCATAGTGCTGCAGTGGCCTCAGAGTACCAGACATGAGCAACGCAGATCTTGCGCCCCTGAGTACGGGGGCCGACAATCCAGCTGCATTCAGTGGTCTAATCTTCAGATCAGCATCACGGCTGTTCGACTCTTGCCTCCAAGGCTTCCTAACCTCTAACGTGACATGCCAGTCCTCACTCTGAACTGCTCGGTGCCCCGTGTAGAGGAATTCCACCAATCGGTCCAGCGGGGTTTCCGTGGGCACTGTGCCATCAGACTCATCCAGGCCAATCTTTGTCCCAAGCAGTAGGTTCTGTATCTGTGACTCATCTACAAACCTTGGCAGTACATCCCACTTCTCAAGATTTTTCTCGGAGTGCATATCATCAAGGTTAGTCATCACGGTTTCCCAGAGAAAGTCAACCGCCTCAGGGAGCCACTCGACCTGCGTTTCACGCTCTATCTCTGAGTTATGCTTTCTCAGCCATTCAAGATCAGACAGACTGACACATGCGGTTTCCGAGCCCAGTACATGTGATGCTAGGTTGTGTGCTTCATCGACAATCAGGTCGACCTCATGTAAGCTCATTCCAAGTGATGCGAGGAGCGCATTCCGGACTCTCTCCCTGAACAGGTAGCCGTAAGGACCAATCACTACTCTACTTTTGCGCGCACACCAGCGCAAGACCTCGTACGGGCATACTCCTTCCGAGCGCCCCACGTCCTCCGCTTCATCCCGAGTGACCACGCCCTCGTTCAGCAGGGCGTCAACAGTTTGCCGGGCAGCGTCTCGGATTATAGGTCGGCCCTCCGATCCCCGTTTGTAGAAGCTCCAGTACATGCTGCACTTTCCTGCGCCTATCATCTGTGCGCATGCACGTAGGAACCCGATTGATGACACCGAGTTCATTTCGTCGGTCAATGGGCAGACATGCCCCCGCGAAACCATGCTCGTGGCCGTCAATTGGAGCCCAGCTGACATTGCAGCCGACTCCTCCCTGAGGACTCCAAGCTCATCCTCAAAGACTTTTGACTGAGAGTGCGTTCTCGTAAGTACAATCAATCGCGACGATGCATCTTTCGCCCGTGCCGCAAGATACCCTGAGAGCACGGCAATTGTCTTTCCAACTCCACAGTCCGCCGATAGCAGGCCCACTGTCTTATCCTGAAATACATGGGCAGCATGCGTCACGGCCCGATCCTGCTGGAGCCTTGGAGTGTACGGAAACCATCGCATCACAGCCATCAGTATGCTCCCTCCAGCTTCAAACATGACTCTGCGCGATAGACTTTGAATCTGAGAGAGAAGTAATCCTCTATGACCTTGCTGAACCTATGCTCGTGAGATGGCGAATCGTAGTGCTTCTCCCTTCGGGCGATCCTCTCGACAATCTCAGGATTGAAGCCCCTCTTGCGTGCTGTCCTCCAGAACCAGTCTTCGACCTCAGACCGGGTCGAATCGAAGTGGCTGACTGTCTGGTTGACCACGGACATGATGAATTGAACTGATGCCTTTGCGCTTCTTGGTAGCTGGGACATTCTGATGCCAGTTGGTATGTAGCACACAACACCGTCGGTACTGTCAAGGTGAATCTCCTTGGGCACACCCCTAGAGCCTCGAAGGGTTTCCAGCATCGAAAGCACCTTTGGCAATTGGGGTAGAATTGGCCTGTTTAGATCCTTATCCCGCCAGTCCACCCGGGTGACAACATACACCTCTGGGTCAGGGTCCACCGTTCCTCCTACTCGGAGTACTGTCACGCGTCTGTTAGTGTTTCTCATCAGTAGATTGACAAGATTGATCGTGGAGCTGGGTGTCACATCGTTTGATGAGGGGGGGACATACAAGTGCGTCAAGGGTCTGTGCCTCCCTCTCTCAGACTGACACAGCCACCATCAACCATGACCAAGCCTTGTTCCTCAAGCACATCTAGGAAGTGAAGGCCCCTCTCGGTCTTGATCTTGGCGCCCACACACTCGTTAAGCACACTATCAATATTCACAGGCCGTCCCTTGTTCAGCTCCACAAGGCACTCGACAATATTGAGCACTCTGCGCCTCACACCGAGGCCGCTTGTTGGTGTTGATGCTTTGTTTTCCAACATATCATGGAGGACCATCTCTGCGACAATATCTTCAGCTTGGTTGATTGTTGCAGAGTAGAGTATTCCAGGCTCGTCAAGGATTGGACCTCTGCATAGGCCACATATGCTGATTTCCTGCTCGTTCTCCACCCTAATGTAGGCAATCGCCCCACAGGAGGGGCATTTGTATATTCTAAACATGCCGCGCATCGCCTCAGCCCTCTGCTATTGGCGCAACCTCCGCCTCTAGCTTCACCTTGGTTTCAGCCTTGGCTTCTGCCTTCTTCGATTTCTTTGGTTCCTTGGTCTTCTTGACCTTCTCTGTTTCCTTCTTCTTGCCCTTCTCCTGCATTTCAACGCATATGTCCTTGCTCTTGAGATACTCTACTACTTCGGGTTCGATCTTCTTTCTCTCATCCTCGCTATTATAGAACCCACCCCACCCTATGCTAAATTCAGCATTGAAGTTGGGTAACCCAGCATGATCCTTGAGGTACAGCTTGCGCTTCCCGCTCTTTCCCTCTGTCGACATGAAGCGATAGTCGGACGCGTGCGCCACTATATGCCCTCCCACCGGGGCGTTCAGCACGGAGAATATGCCGGGCCTTGAGATAGCTTGATTGCTGTAAACGAACATCACATCAGTGGCCATTGCCACTCGGCGCATAAGGTTTAGGAGCCTGTTGATCCTCTGTTGTCGCACAGCGAGTGAACCCAATCCCCCGAGCTCTGCCCGAAAGAATCCAGTCAGTGAGTCAACGACCACCATCTTGATACCCTGTTCAATGCACATCTGTGGAATCCGGGCGAAGAGCTGTTCCAGATGGTGCGAGGTAACTATTGCCATCGTCTGAATGTTGCCCAGAGCCACTTCGGGGTCAAGCCCCCACCTCTTCGCGTTCGCACGTAGTATTGATGTCTTGAATGATGACTCACTGTCGAGCCATATCACGCGACCCTCGATGCCCCCCTCATCAAAGGGAAGCTGACATCTAATCGCAAGATGGGCACACATCTGCGTCTTGCCGCCTGAGGCTTTCCCATAGAATTCCACAAGGGAACCAGTTTCAAGACCTCCGAGCAGTTGCTTGTCAACGTTTTCAAGCCCTATCTTCAACCGGGGCTTGGATTCGTTCTCCTTCTCGACCTCAAGAGCAGACTTGAAGGTGAACATGCCAAGCATCTCTCTGGCCGCTAGGATTATGTTCGCGCATGTGCCCTCGCC
>JAUWOA010000131.1 GCA_030612365.1 Candidatus Thorarchaeota archaeon | reverse complement strand
GCGAAGTAATGTTTATGCGCAAGGTGGTCTTGATTGGTGCCGGGGGCAGCGGCAAGACCGCTCTAGTCAATCGCTTCCTAACACACAAGTTCACCGAGCAGTACATCGTGACGATTGGCAGCCAGTTCGCCGTCAAAACTGTAACAGTAGAGAACTCCACGGGGAATCTCGTGAATGTGAAACTTCTCGTTTGGGATCTGGCAGGTCAACAACGATTCGACTTCATCAGAAGCAGTTACTACTTAGGCTCGAAGGGAGCACTGCTTGTCTTTGACACAACCCGGAAGAACACCTTCCTAGATCTTTCAAAATGGATTGAGGAAACTGAGAAATCCCTGGGTCACAGAATTCCGATTATATTGCTGGCAAACAAAGTGGACCTCATCGAAGAGAGAGTGATTTCAACTGAGATGTGTGAGCAGTTTGTGGAAGAAAATGGCCTCGTCGGATATCTTGAAACAAGTGCATTGAGCGGGCAAAACGTTGAAGCGGCCTTCCGTTTGCTTGCTGCGGCAAGTCTCACGTAGCGATTACCACCAACGCCCTGACCGCTATACATAATTGCCAATTGCGGGTTCTGAGTTTCATTAAAAGCAGCTGAAGTGAAACCTGTGACAGATTTCAAACTTGACATTAAATTCCTCGAAGACTTGTGCAATGCCTTCGGCCCGAGTGGTCACGAGCACGAGGCTCAGAAAATCGCCCATGAATACGGTAAGAAGTATGCGGACGAGGTCCTCTATGATCGCCTTGGCTCTGTTGTATTTCGCAGGGGTGACTCAGGTCCCAAGATTATGCTTGCGGGACACATTGATGAAATAGGCTTCGTCATCACCCACATCGAGAAAACGGGGTTCCTGCGTTTCCATCAACTTGGTGGATGGTGGGACCAAGTTCTGTTGGGACATCAAGTGGTCATCAAACCATCTGAAGGTGACAAGAAAATCCTTGGTGTTATTGGTGCGCCGCCGCCGCATGTGCTGACTCCCGCGGATCGCAAGAATGTTGTAACCAAAGACAAGATGTTCATTGATATTGGTTGTTCTTCCGCCAAGGATGTGGAGGAGCTGGGGATTCGGATTGGAGACTCCGCTGTTCCAGATGCCGTCTTTAGGGCTGAGAAACGAATTCGCAAAGAGAAGAAGGATGAAGATGACAAGGATGCCAAGGAGGAAACCCGCGAGGTGACTATTGCGGTCGCAAAGGCATTCGATGATCGGATTGGAGTGTTCATTGCGTTGGAAGTCTTGCGACGACTTTACGAGGGTAAGATTTCGCATCCCAATACGGTGTATTGCGTATCCACGACCCAAGAGGAAGTGGGTCTGAGAGGTGCTCGTACTGCCGCTCAGATGCTCCAGCCTGACATTGGCTTTGCCCTCGATGTAGACATTTCAGGCGATGTCCCCGGTGTTGAGGGTCTGGTTCAGAAGATGGGCAACGGCGTGTCTATTTCTGCAGGAGATGGTTCCATGATACCAAACCCGCGATTCCGTAAATTCGTCCTAGACATTGCAAAGGAGAAGGATCTTAGATATCAGCCCGCATTCCTAAAATTAGGCGGCACTGACGCAGGTGCAATCCATCTCACAGGCATGGGCGTCCCCTCTCTTTTCATAGGGATTCCAACTCGCCATATTCACTCCCATCACGGCATGCTAGACATGTCCGATGTTGAGAATGCAATTGAATTGCTTGTCGAAGTGATTAAGAAACTGGACAAAGCCACTGTGGCAGGCTTTACGAAGCTCTAGACCTCACTAGTTCTAGAAAGAAGATACTGAGGGGTGGTAGGGGTTTCCTCTAGCGCTCCCTCTTACCGTCTATGAATTCATCTACACGGTCTCTGGCTTCGAAGTCATCGATTTGATAGCGTGGGTGTTTGAAGCTGTAGCTGCTGATGCTGGACAGCTCTCCGCCGACGCCTCGGTCCAAGGCAAGCTTTACCGCTCTGATAACGTCAATGATAACTCCTGCACTGTTTGGCGAGTCTTGCACTGACAGCTTCAGATTTAGGTCAAGTGGCAGGTTTCCAAATGCCTTGGATCGCATGGAGATATAACACACCTTGTTATCTTCGAGGAATGGAACATAATCGCTAGGACCGATCTTAGTTGGCAGCTCGTAATCAACACAGCTCGTTACTGCTTCAGTCTTGCTCACTCGCTTGGACTTTAATCTATTCTCGACTTGCATGTTCTCAAAGTCGGTGTTGCCGCCAATGTTCAACTGGTATGTGTTCTGAAGAATCAGACCTCGTTTGTCAAAGAGTTGAGTAAGCACGCGGTGAAGAATGGTTGCTCCTAGCTGGCTCTTGATATCATCTCCCGCGCAAGGTAAGCCTTTCTCTTTGAAACCCTTAGCAATGGGGTCGTTAGGATCTGATACAATAAACTCAGGAATTGCGTTGATGAAACCAATGCCTGCATCGAGAGCAGCCTGTGCATATATTCTCGAAGCTTTCTCACTACCTACTGGGAGGTAGGAAACAAGGACATCAGCCTTTGACTTCTTCAGTTCTTCTGCTACATCAACAGGTTCTAGATCGTGTGAGAAGAATGATTCCTTCATGTGAGGTGCCACACCGTCAGAAACCGGTCCTGGCAGAACTTTCACTCCTATCTTGGGTACATCAGGGGCGAACCTCACGCAACAGTTTGGCTCAACCCAAATCGCGTCGGCAATATCGAGTCCGACCTTCTTCCTGTTGGCCTCGAATACTGCCACGAACTTCAGGTCCTTGGGGAAATAGCCTCCAAAATCAACATGCATTAGACCTGGTACCTTTTCACTAGCCTTTGCATTCCTATAATAGTGAACTCCCTGAACTAGAGCTGAGGCGCAGTTACCAAGCCCTGCAATCGCTACACGAATGTCACCCATGAAATCATCACCTTGCACAAGGTATTCTTTGACCATAGAATAGTAGTCGCTTTTTAACTGTATCGAGTTGTGACAGGGCCAAATCCGGACTTAGCTCACTTTTTCTCCTTGGACTCGGTGCTCACGTAATCTGAATAGAGTAGTTTCTTGGCTGAAGCTACAGTCTTTGGTCCTATGCCTGGCACTTCTGCCCATTCATCTGTACGAGTTAGGATTTCCATAGGTGAGCCAAAGCGATGCAAGAGGCTTCTTGCCCTTACAACATTGACACTTGGGAATCCTGCGACAAAGAACTCCTGCTCATCCGCCATGCTCTCTAGGCCCTTGCGTGTCCGAATCACTGGTAGCCTTTGGCCTTTACCCTTCTTTTTCTTCTCCCCGCCTTCAAGAATGCCAAAGAGAAGTCCTGCGGAGTGGAGTGCATTGAAGCCTTTGATTACCGTGATACCCCTCTCTTGAACACTCTCGATCAAAGCATCAAGAGAGCTCGGATGAATGTAGCTAGCCCGCTCTAGCGTAACGAAGTAACCCTTATTCTTCGTCTTCTTGCTAGAGAACGGGATGTAGACGCACCTCTTCATGGGGTCTCGTCTGATTGACAGGATGTTCTCTATCAAGAGGTAGGGTTTCTCGTATTGAAGCAAGGCATCCATCTGCTTGGTCAGACGAGGGACCCCAGAACTGCTGCCCTTCAGTGTGTTCACTAAATCACTCACGGTCTTGCGCTCTATTGCTATCCCATCTGTCCCAAGAATATCTCCGATTGGTATCTTCTCAACTGTGTAGGTAATCTGCTCCTTGTCAAGCATGGACATCAAATGCTTGACCGCATTCATGCGTTTGCCACCGGTTTCATGGATGTCAATGACTATTTCTGGAACATTACCGAATAGATCTGACTGCATTCTTACTCCTCATCAAAGAGAGTCATCACGGCCGCCATTGAAACCTCTCTGGCCAAATTACCATCCTCTGCAGACCCAACAACAATCACATCATCTTCCTCCGGTCGGAGGCTTTCCAATATGAGAATTGTTTCTCTCTCGTAAGCTGAGAGTACATTGAAGTTGTCTGGCGGCATTACAAGTAGACCACTTCTCTGAATTAGGGTTGTTGCACCTGCCTTGCCATATCCTCCCTGAATGATTGCTTCGTCTCGTTGCCTAATCCCGTCAGTGATCTTAGCTGCTTTCCCCTTCACCAAGTTTGCGAAAGCTTGACTGTGAACAATCAAGGGTGCTATATCTAGAAAAAGCCCTATAGGCACATCGCTTGAGAATGCCTTGAAGAGGTCATCTCCTGCGGCGGTCAGTCTTTGTCCCTGCTTGCCATCCGCAGCAATGTAGTTTGACTCGGCTAAGCGCTTCAGAAGTGTCCTAGCACTGCCTTCACCAATTGACAGGTTCTCACAAAGCTCGTAACGTCCTAATGGCTGCTCTCGGCCAATCATCATGAGTGCAACGGCTGCATGATAGGGTTTGAACACAGGCGGCACACGGCCATCTGCAGGTTCGGCAAGATGAACAAACGCTCTCTTCCATGACACCCTAATCAACGTCCATCTATTCCTCTGATGCCCTGCTTTTTATTCTTCGCTAATCTCTTGGATGAGTTCCAGTTGTTCATCCCAGATAGCAGACTGAAAATGCGTCTTCAGGATGGAGTTGAGTCCGGGTGTGACAGCTGCAAACCAAAATGCATTGGACATAGTATGAATGATCATGAAGGGAAGTCCCGTCACCAGTGCCACCAGGTACGGAATCTCAAATGCCCACGAGTAGCCGAGGGTTGTGACTAGGTCAAAGAACAACGTGGTGAATGCTCCCATGGCCGCGAGTTCTAGTCGGAAGAGTAGACTGTTGCTATCTCTAGAACGTCCGCGCCCCACCAGCGCTCCCACTGCGACCATGAACGCCCACCCTACAACCTGAGCGAGCCATATCTGAAGTATGAAGCCACCCCACGGATTGAATGAAGCGTAGATGATGGACATCAGTAGTACGCATGTGATTCCCATCGGGAAGCCGAAGATGAAAGCAGTTGCAAATAGGATGGTCGAACCCAGCTCAACATTCGGAATGCTGACAAGCCAGTAGTTGCCTATCAATGCCAATGCAGTCATAATGCTGGTGATGGAGACCCTTCGACTCGATTTCATCGAATGCCTTGCGCGAAGGGCTTCCATCTAGTAGGCCTCACGTACTGCGTTCTATCTGCGCTTGACGACAACTATCACAATCACTACGATTGCGACTACACTCAAACCCCCCACAATCAACAGCATGTCTGGTCCTGGTGGGAGAATGGACTGAAGCTCTAGTACGAGTACGTACTCGTTCACGAATGTAATGCTTGTGTTCGCTCGGACGAGAACCCCAGTCA
>JAUWOA010000022.1 GCA_030612365.1 Candidatus Thorarchaeota archaeon | reverse complement strand
GTCTTCATAGTGAAGGCCCAACCGGTCTTTGCGCTGCCAATCGCAACACTTCCGTCTTGGAAGCTTACACGCCAATCCTTCGCATACTCTGGTGGTGCCACCTTCCTGATGAGTGCGTTGACCTTCTCAATAATGATGTCGATACGCTCGTACACTTTCTTCGGAGGCAGCTTGAGCTCGTTGATCAAGCGATCGACCTTGTTGATGAATAACACTGGTTTGCAGGCTTCTCCACCTACCGCCAGACGGATGTTTGTTTCTGTTTGAGTCATTACACCCTCTAATGCATCGACTAGAAGCACCACCCCATCGCTGGCACGTAGTGCTCTTGACACTTCACCCGTGAAAGAGATGTGTCCGGGAGTGTCTGAAAGCTGCACCAGGTACTCCTCACCATCGACCTCGAAGTTCAGAAGCACGACTGATGTGAATATAGTGATACCGCGATCCTGTTCTTCTTGATCGCTGTCAGTCATGAGAGCCTGACCTGCAGCAGCATCACTCATCAATCCTGCACGGCGCATCAGATAGTCTGTAGTCGTTGTTTTCCCATGATCAATATGAGCTGATATGCTAATGATCCTCTTGTGCTCGTAGTCGTCTGACAGTATGAGCCGCTTAATTGCGTCTGGCTCCTTAATCTTAACCAATTATCTCACCCTATTGTACTGATAGCCTATCCCCAACCGTTAGTTCAAAGCGATAGAAGGTTGGGGTCACCGACAACCTCGTCGGCGGCTTGCGCGACCTGCTTTGGCGAGTCTTAAAAGATTTGCGTCAAGGCAGTCTCTAGGTACTGCATCTATTTCGTGGCCAGAACGACCATCCGTTCGGATGTAGCTGAGTAAGGCATTCTTGGAAGCTTGTTCTGCCCATAGAACTCCACATTGCCAAAGCCTACGTCCTTGAGCATGCTGTGAATCTCAAGGGCAGTATACATTCTGATGTCATTATTTGACAGGGCATCCTGATTCATGAGGATAATGTGCCCCTTTTCTACATCGACGAACATGGCGGGTCGACCCTTAAGAACACCTGCGGACGCATCGAGAACATGCGGCTCACTCAAGAGATATCCGCCTTCAAGAGATACCCAAGTCTTCCGGAATCGCGGGAGTTGGTACGGATTCATCAAATCAAGAAGCATCTTTCCACCATTAACCAGTGCTCTATGAGTCCGCTCCAATACCGTGATGTTCTCTTCATGGTTGAAGAAACCGAAGCTATGACTCAGGAGCACCGCTCCTTGGAATCGCCTGGAGAAATCCATCTTACGCATATCCCCAATTAGAAAATTCACTTCGACTCCGTCCTCCTTCGCACGCTCCTTTGCCACCTCTATCAGTCGCTTGGAGATGTCAAAGCCAGTCACCTTCAGTTTGCGTTTTGCAAACTCGATGCAATGACCCCCAGCTCCACAAGCGATGTCAAGGACTTCCGTCCCGGGCTCAAGAGACAGGCTTTCAATGCAGAAGTCTACGACCATCTTGTCATACTGCTGTATGCCTGGAATTGAAAGGCGATGTTTAACTCTGAATGTTTCAGCCCAATAATCATCCCAGCCACACTCGATTCGGTCCATAGCACTCACTTCCGTTTACACGGCTTGGCCTGTGCCTGATATGAAGCTTGTCATGAGTAGTGGTTCCGCGCAGCAAATGGATTACTGAGAGCGCTTCAGATACGAACTCGCTCGTAGAAAAAGTGGAGAAGACCCGCTTTCTGTTGATCTCCGCCGGGAGGGACGTAGACTCAAGAAACAGGAACGCTAAATAAATAGCATACCTGCGGGCCTTGTGTCTCCAATGAAAATCACGAATCTTTGCCTATAAATGTTATCTTTTATGTAAAAAAGCGAGATGTTGTGCAAAAATCGCTAGGATTGACTATTGATAGAATCCATGCCGTGGAGGGCTCATACGGGCTCCACTAACCCTTAATCACCCGGTCATGGCGTTGAAACAACTTCAAAGAAGAAGATGGTAGCCCCGCCAGGACTCGAACCTGGGTCAGAAGGACCAGAACCTCCTGTGCTGGACCGCTACACTACGGGGCTATTGAATCAATGACTAAAGCGAACGGCCTTCTAAATACTCTAAATCTTTTCGGTAAGTTCCAAGAGATTGCTGCTAGATCCCGACCTTAAAGATGAGAGCGTCCCTCAATATCCTCTGGAACATTCTGAGCAGGTTCTTCCCTTCAGTGGCTATTGTGGAAAAGATTGGAACCCCCTCCACATCGAGCATCCGAACCATGTAATCTATTGGAAGTGCATTTGGCAGGTCCCGCTTGTTCAAGGCGACGATGATGGGCATTGTGGCAATACGATCGGTTCCAAGGGCAATCCGCAGTTCTTGGATGGATGCAAGATTCTCGTTCATGGACTCGGGGCGAGAGTCTGCCATGAAGATGAGACCGTCCGTGTCTCTCAGTACAGTGATACGGCTTCTTGCGTGTCTTCGTTGTCCTGCAACAGTGAAGACGTCAAACACAATCCCCTTGCTTGCAGTCACAGGAATGAAGTCGAAGTAAGTTGTCCGGCCTAGTTCATCGGATATCTCGATTATCTTACCCTTTGACAAAGACCTTACGTTGGCAAATAGCCATCTGAGAGCAGTTGTCTTGCCAGATAAGGAAGGGCCGTAAAAAACCAGTTTGATATGAATGCGACCTTGGTCATCGCGTTTCAGCACTCTTCCAGGAACTATCTCTGCTGTAGTCTGAGGATAAATATGAGCTTCCCTCGCCAGCTTAGCGGTTTCTTCTTCGTCAATCTTTAGATCATCAGATGATGTGACAAGGTAACCCATAGGAGGGGGTACGCCTCGAGACACAGTTACAGTGGGTGCGGGCCTCATCTCATCTACAACGGATGTGCTACTTGCAGATTCGACCGACGCAGAAAGATGCCGTTCCGTTTCAACACCTTCATCCGTTCGCTTCTTCTTTCGGCCGAACAGCCTCCTCAGCACCGATAAGCCGCTCCGAGTTCACAAGTGGTTGATGCGACTTAAAGCCTTTAGGGGGATTTATTCCGCCTCAATCTTCAGAGAGATTTATCAACACTAGAGATTCCTCGGTCCGTGTCATGCCAACTGATATCGATCGCGAGTATATTGAGAATCTATTCCCCACTCTCGCAGATATGACCTATCTGAACAATGCAGGGACTGGCATTCCACCTAAGACCACAGTGGAAGCGATGAAACAACACTTGGTAAGCCGGACGACTGCCAAGGGGAAGTTTGCGGATACCTTGAGGATGCTCAAGGAAGTTCGAACTCTCCTAGCCAAGCTGCTAGGTGGCGATTACAGTCAATATGGTCTAGTGCCAAATACCTCTTCTGGGGTCAACGCACTTGCACATAGCATCGAGTATCCCAAGGGGTCTAATGTTGTCTTGTGTGACCTAGAATTTCCCGCGAACTACATTCCGTGGCAGAACATAAGCAGACTCTATGACGTTGACCTTCGGATTGTTAAGTCAGAACAGGGTGCTGCACCAGTTGATGCCTTTAGAGAAATGATTGATGAGAACACGAGAGTCGTTGCTGTAAGCCAAGTCCAGTTTGGTTCCGGCTATCGAGCAGACTTGGAATCGCTTGCCGCATCGGTACATGAAGTTGGGGGTTTCCTGGCTGCAGACATTATACAAGCGGCCGGTTACATTGATACTGATCTTACGAGAATTGGCGTGGATTTTGCCGCAGGTCAAGCTGCGAAATGGCTACTAGGACCGATTGGTGCAGGCTATGTCTACTTGAAGAAGAGCCTCTTTAGCACAGTACGCCCCAAGTTCCTTGGATGGTGGGGAGTAAAGGACATCACGAACTTTTCATACTCCATGAGGGAACATATTCCGGATGCAAGAATGTTCCAGGTAGGTTCACCTCCGGTTATTACGTATGTGGGGATGGTTGAGTCATTGAAGGTTATTCATGGGATACCACCCAAGACGCGAGAGAGGACCGCTCTCGATAATGCAGAGTATCTACGCAAGCGACTTGAAGAAAACGGAATCGAGTACTACGACTTCGGCCCGAAACATAACTCCGCCATAGTGTCGTGCGCACCTCCTGATGCTGAGAAACTTCTAGAGAAACTCTCCAAGAACAGGATACACTGCTCGGTCCGCAATGGTCGATTGAGAGTTGCCCCCCATTTCTACAATTCGCGAACCGACATCGACAAGCTAATGGAGCATCTGGGGTGAAGCCATGTTCGAACATATCTCTGGGCCTATTCATTTCCTGACTAGTAGAACCTTTGACTCAAACATCACCTTCCTCGATTGTGGCGATAAACAGGTTCTCATAGATACCGGGACCGGCGTAAACGCTGAGCATCTTGAAAAATCATTAGCGAAGCTAGGCTCATCAATGGAATCCATCACGGATGTGATTCTGACTCATAGTCACATTGATCACATAGGTGGTGTAGCAATCCTGCTTGAGGAAGCCTCACCAAAGCTGCATCTTCACAAAGCTGAGGCAGATATGATTAACACGGGGGACATGAGTCTTACACTGTCAGATACATTTGGTACGAGGCTTCCGCCGCTAAGGATTGAAGGTATCTTGGAGGAAGGGGAGGTTGTGCAGTTCGGAGACCTTAACCTCCGCATCTACAACACACCTGGTCACTCCATTGGCAGTATATGTCTTGAGATTCTGGATACTGGCATCATGGTCACAGGTGACACCATGTTCCCAGGGGGCAGCTTTGGAAGAGTAGATTTTCCTACGGGAAGCCCTCAGCAGTTGGTGGAATCTCTCAGAAGACTATCTGAGATTAGCTTCGAGATAGCTCTCCCGGGCCACATGAATGCAATAAGACATGGCGCACAGCGTTCAGCAATCGCATCTTATGAGATGGCACGCGGCTGGTTCAAGGTGTAGACATAGCTTTCAACAGCTCTTCCGCAGCAAGAGGGCGCATCTCCGGCTTTGATTCCACGTTGACTAACCGCTTGGATTCTAGAGCCTTGACGAGGGCGTAGATGGTTTCACTGAAAGGGGTATCTATCCCAAGCTCTTCTGCTCGTCGAATGACCTCACCAGTTATCGATTCAATCTCGGTTCGCTTACAGGCTCGAACATCTTGCAACATGGAGTTCGTATTCTCGGCAGTGGCTTTTGCTGTACCCAATGTGTACCGTATGGGATCGCCTGTGGTCAGTTGCACATCCAGAGAATTAGCCACTTGGACTGCCTCTTCGACGAGTTTGACCACTAAATTCCGAAGGGCCATATCTTCGTGGATTTCTCCGTTCGTAAGACCAGTCAGGGCTCCTACGGGATTGATACCACAGTTCACAATCGTCTTTGTCCAGACGACTCCGGCAATATTATCAGACGATCGTACATCAAAGCCAGCTTGCTTCAAGCGTTTGACAACCTTGTCGACCATCTCACGGTTTTCGGGAAAATGGGAACCAATCTCTGTGATTCCGCAGCCAGTAGCAGTTATCTCGCCAGGTCCTGTGACCAGAGCACCCATGCAAGTTGTCCCTCTGAGCACTCTAGTGGTGCCAAGGTACTCTGCAACCTTGACTTCCGTATCAAGACCATTCTGGAGACATAGAACGTATGCCCCACCGTCTACGAGATGACGAATTTGGGATGCCGCTTCGATTGTATCATACGCCTTGGTCGTGATGAAAACTAGGTCAGCACTGTCGATATCCTTGGGGTCTTCCGTGGCATCAAGGTGTAGCTCATGGTCGCCAAGTATCCCCTTGATTCGAAGACCACTATCTTGAATAGATTCCATCTGTCGCTTTCTTCCGACGAGAAGAATAACATCCTCACCGCTCAGACTAAGCAGTCCACCGTAGAGGCCGCCAATTGCTCCAGATCCCATGATAACGATTTTCACTTCATTACCTCCCACTAGTCGACGCAGTTGCCTTAGGAGATCTGGCCTTGGATTCCAGATGCTCCATGATCAGACGTATGGATTCTCGCAAGTTCTCTTCATTGCCAAACTCTGACACGATTTGCTTAAGGTCCGATACTGGTGTGTCCTTCATCTCTCGTGCGTACCCCACCATCAAAGGCAGTGCCCGCACAATATTGTCAACAATCGTGATGTCAGAATAGATTGCTGTGCGGCTCATCGGATTCAAATCAATTGTTAAGACGAACTTGTTGACTCGTTTCAGAGCTTCAGTTCGGTCACCGTCCTCGAGAGGGACCAACACAACATCTGCTGTTCCAATGCCATCGGGGTCAACCTTTCTTCGAGTGCTAGATAGCTCCGGAATTGTGGCTGACGGACGGTCATGTGTACCCAGTACTTCCTTTGCACCAGCAGCCAGAAGGGCCGACTTGATGGCTTCCTCTCGTTCAGGACGATAGTAAAAGAGGTTAATCTCAAGAGGAGCCCCAGTCAGCTCTGAGAGCGAAACAAGGTCATTTGGAACAAGCGCACACGCATTGCCATTCACGCTGATGACCGGATGGTTTGCCGTCAACATCGCCGCAACAGCCGCTCGGATTGCTGCATCTGCTTGAGCTGTTGTGCGTTCACCGATGAGGTAGTCAAATGCCTCTCCGCGCCCATGTGCCAATAAGCCAGCTGTTGCCACCACGTTGGATTGATGACCTTCAATCACAGTATCTCTCATATCAAGGGAAGCTTTTCGAGGATGATCGTCAGGAACAACGGTCCGAGTCATTTAGATCAACCCCGCTCCCTGACTTGTAATGGAGGTCGACATGACTTCTGAGGAATTCCAATGGTCAGAGAGTATCTTGACAGCTAAAGCTATGTCTGACTTGGCGCAAAGACAGAAAACCGAGTCGCCCAACATAACCATGCTTGAATCTCCGAGCCCTTGCGAGGACAAATCCTCAAGTGCAGATTCCACTCTTTCAGTCATCAGACCGGTTTCATTAGCAAACTCTCTTGAGCACGCTACAAAAGTTTCAACAGTAGGATTTGATACTACGCGCTTGATCAGTGCACCACCGAATGAATTTATGCGCGCACGCCAAGATGTATCTGTCAGGAAACTCCTAGTTTCGAGGCCCGTAGCCCCAGCCAATACAACATGGGACATGCCGACGCTTGACATGTTCATTATCTCGCCGATGCCAGGAGCGCCAGGTCTAAGCCGTATCTCAAACCCGCCAGCCACCTGCGCCAGTACGTCACCCAATCCCGTGTGATTCGTGACCTCAGCGTAATGGGCGTATCTCGCTGCCGCTTCCAGCGTCAAACCATTGTTCAGAATATGACCAAGAGAAATTGCTGCGCTAAGGGCGCCAGCACCAGATGCTCCAAAGCCAACACCAATTGGTAGAGCAGACTCGTGCTGAACTCTGACCTTCATGTTTCTATTGTGTTGATTGAGCAATCGTTCTACCACCGTTCTAGTCACTGGAGCATCTATTATCTCATCATTGTATTCCACGATTATCTCGCGGGTGGCCTGTTGTGTAACAGTCACCGTGGTAACCGTTCCAGCGGTTACGGAGAAACCAGCACCCACAGAACCACGATGAAGGGGATCAGCATGGCCATCATGTATTTCAAAGAGGCCTGTGATGTGTCCCGGCGCGAAAGCGCGCGCCTTTTTCAGTCGCGAATTCAAGGTGTTGGTCGTTCCTTATGAAAAAAAGGCAAGTATAAAGTAATCCATTGTAATAGGTAGTCGGTATATACATGTATATGTTTCGCCTAAACAAGCGGGGATGGTAGACTCAGTCCTTGTTTAGTGGAACCAAGCTAGTGTATTGCTTGACTCGTGGATCATTGGAAGCGGGTGCAGGATAGGCCCAGCGCGCATCAATGTTGCGGCCACTCAGGTCGTAAACACTGAAGCTACCAGAAGACCAAGTAAGAGGGCTGAAGCCCAGCAATAGGCTCTGAGTTCTCCAACTCATTACAACGAGGTGTCTGTTCATGCCTGCTGTTGGGACAACCAGAAATACGTTTGAAAGTTCCATTAGTAGAGAGGTGCTTATTCTGTAGAAGAAGCTATATGCCTTGCGATGTTCTTCAGAGCCTAGACGTCTCAGATCGTTCAGGTACCGCAAGATTGTTGTATCGTGCACTGCGGGATCCATGACATCAGCAAGTTCCTCTACATCAACTGCCACAGCTATCTCGAAGTAGTAGGCGAGAGGAAACTCTAAAACATGGAACACTATGAACTTGTCTTTGGTGATGGCCTGATAGAGATGCTGGAAAATGGCTTGTTTCGAATAGAGCAGTGAGGGGTCCAGCTTTGCTGCTTCAGCCGTCGCAGCTTTATTTGAAACAGTCAGTCTGTACATATCGTCCAGCATATCGCCATCGTATCCTATTCGAACTAGATGATATGGCAGTTCTCGCGTATCCGGATCAAGGCGTCCTGTGGATTTGAGAAATTCGTTGAAATCACGTTGGAACGTATCGACTTCACGGTCAGTGTCAAGGACGAATAGGGACTGGGATGGTGTTCCGAAAGCCGACACGACACGATCGAAGGATTGGACTTGTGCCCTTTTTTCTGGTTGAAGCTTGCTTAGGATTTCATCCAGATTTGAGGAGTCAGCCAAGTATTCCGCACCTGCCACCGCAATGTTGTAACTTCACTACGCCGCCATAAAGGTCTGCCTCAGGTCCGTTTATAGCGACTACCAACGCACGCAACCATAGACGGCTTTACCTCTAGGGGTGCACCTCATTGGCGTACAGGCTTTTCCTTGTTACCTCATATATTCTTTGCCTGCAGCCTCATCTTACAGATATGCACGCGTCACCCGGCATTATAGTCATCTTCGTTCAGTTTATCTGCATGTATTCCGAGGTTTTCGTGAGCAAAAGTGTCAGCCGAACATACCTCAAAATTGATCAAAGGCAGTTTAAGCCAACTCTTGGAAGATAGGACCATCGCCCTTTGTGTCACAGGGAGCGTGGCAGCTGTCGAGTGTGTTGCCCTAGCACGGCGCCTCATGCGACATGGAGCTGAGGTTTATGCAGTTATGAGTGCAATGGCACAGAAAATAATTCACCCAGACTTGCTTGAGTGGGCAACTGGAAATCCGGTCGTAACAGAACTGACTGGCCAGATTGAGCACATAACTCTAGCTGGAAAACATGAAGAGCACGTCGATTTGGTCTTGATTGCGCCGGCCACAGCTAACACCATCGGTAAAATTGCCAACGGCATTGATGACACGCCAGTGACAACCACGGTTTCTTCAGCGATTGGAGCAGGCATCGAAGTCCTGGTCGTGCCTGCCATGCACGAATCCATGTATGATCACCCTGCTGTGATTAAGAACATCGAAGTGCTTAGGGGGATTGGAGTCCACGTAATGAACCCGAAGATGGAAGAGGCGAAAGCAAAGATTCCTGAAGTTAATGCAATAGTCAGTGAAGCTATCGCACTTCTCGGGCCTAAGGATCTCAAGGGCTTGCATTTCTTGATCACTGCTGGACCAACTAGAGGTTGGATTGATAGAGTGCGTTTCATCACCAATCCATCTACTGGAAAGATGGGCATTGCCATCGTTGAAGAAGCGATAGCAAGGGGAGCAGAAGTGACTTTGATTATGGGACCTACAGGACAGAGGGTGCCCGATAGAATCAACTTCGAGAATGTCGACACTTCCAAGGACATGCTGGACGCAGTGATGACAACCCTGTCTGAGGGGGAAGTGAACGTACTTGTTTCGACTGCCGCTGTGCTTGACTACACTCCCGAGAAAACCATTGATAAAAAGATAGAATCGGGCGATGAACTTACAGTCAAACTTGTCCCAACGAAAAAGATAATCGAAGAAGCTAGAGCGAAGCACAAGGGTCTGTTCATTGTGGGCTTCAAAGTGGAGTCAGGCGTTACCGATGAGGAATTGGAGAATCGCGCCCACCAGAAGATAAAATCTGGCACTTGCGATTTGGTAATCGCAAACGACGCTCAAAGACCGGGGGTTGCGTTTGGGACGGATACAAATGAGGTTTTGATAGTCGGTCAGAAGGGATTGATTAGGAAAATCCCCATATCGTCAAAGAGAGAGATATCTCGTCATGTGGTGAATGCTATAGTGAAGGGGCTATCAACACACAAGTAGAAGTGTGTGAACAGTAGGTCAAAGAATCTCCAAGAGGCTTTTCGCCATCCGCTTCATGTCCACGAAAATGAGCCCCAGCTGAGCATCAACTTTTGCAAGGACAAGAAGAAGTGCGCTATCACCCACGGATGTGAGAAGAGTAAAGCCTCTGTCAGCCTTGACGTATATTTCTATGAGGGTTCCTCTGTCAAGCTCCCCAGCTGCTTTCTCACCTAAGGAGAGCATTGCGGCGCTGATAGCAGCTACTCGGTCGTGTTCGCTCTCTGGAAGAGCAGAAGAAATCATGAGCCCATCCATTGACACGAGAGCGGCGCCCTCGACACCAGGTACGGTTTCGAAATCACGAATTGCCTTGTTGATTGTATCTACACGGCTTGACATTCTTGCATCCTCAGGTCAGTGAAACAAGGGGAAGTTTGGGTCCCGTTGTATAAAGCTTATCCTACTAGATGCACGCGGAAGGCCCTCTTTTGCGCAATTCACTCAACCCCAAAGAATTCAGCGGCGTCGAAACCCTCGTCCTTTTTCTTCTGACGTTGTTTCTCCTCCTTGCTCTTGTCCTTGAACCTTGTTGATTTGGCCTTTCCTCTGCGTGGGAGAATCTCATCACCCCTGCGATACTTGCGGTAGTAGTATAGAACCACAACTCCGATGACAATGCCCGCACCTAGTAGAACTATCAATAGCGGGGAACTACGGATTAGCATAAAATCAGCGAGTGTGATTGAGAGCGTGTCATAACCAGCCTTTCTTGCATCAATTTTTAGACTGTGGGTTCCAACCTTTCCAGTTGTCCATTCTTCGGTGAGAATAACTGTGTATATTCCTTCGCCTTCATCAGTGGCTGTAACTTCCGTTTCATTGAGGATAGCAAGAACATTTGCAGCCACGATTTCATTCCCTAGTTGATCTTTCAATTGTAGGGTAATGATAACGCGATCGCCCTCCCAGATTATCTGCTGGTTTTTCTGAATGTTACGCATCAATATTGAGGGCGCATCAGCCCATGATACCGCATTCTGGATGGTGGTATTGCGTTCTGCGCCAGTAGGTGTTGTGGTTGTCAAAGCGATCTTGCCAGTTCCCAGAGCTGCAGCTACGATTACGGGATTCGCCCCATCAGTCGCAAGGATGGAAAGATTTGACCATGTTGACGAAAAGTGACCTTGATAGTCAACCGTGGACGCAAGCGTATTTGGTATCGTAAGAAGGGGATGTGCCGGATCTATGATGGTAACGGATGTGCCACTCCCAGAGCTGTCATACGAAACGGGCCACGGCAACCAACTAAGGTCACCGGATACGCCGAAGACCACAAAGACACCGCCGTCCCTTACATAGCTCTGAAGCCTGTCACTACTTGCGTTCAGATTGGAGCTTAGGGAGCTCAGGGAGCCCGGCTCCACCAGTACCACTTGTCTCAATGAGAGCAGCATCTCAAAACTGCTATAGTTTGAAGTCGAGTAGTAGTCATGAGATATCCCCAGCCCGCCTAATGTTTCAGGTAGGTATCCTGACGCCCCCAAAGCTGCGACCTCAGCTACCCCTCGACCAGGCGTATGTCCTCCAAAGGAACTTGTCAACGGGTCTGCGGAAGGTACGTGCGGTGAGGAGGTCGGTTTGTATAGGTGTATCTCGGGGTCTCCAAATAACACGTGTTGATTTGCATAGTCGCGAGGATCCATTCCAAGTGGGTCAGAATAATCGGATGAAACCGTAGTTATTGCATAACTCAAGGCGGCCCCAGTGGAGTTTCCTGTAACAAGTGAGTCTGTCACAAGTTTACATAACATGCCAGCAGACTGGAAGTATACCGTTCTTGGAGAAGCCATCACGCCCACAGCGCCATGCTCCATGAGCATCTGAGGAAATTCTGAACCTCCAAGAAGACAGGCAGTTACAATCACAATTGGAGACCCTATGTTGTCCACTGCACCCTCAAGGTCAGTTGAGGTCTTCAACACGTGGTAGGGGGCATCATCATACAGGACGGGGTTTACAATTGTGTCACCATTGAAGTCAGCTACACCCTCCTGTTCCATTCCATATGGTGAGTCCTCCGACCTCATTGAAAAGACACCAATGCCCCCCGGTCGTTGGGGTGGATCTGTAGGCAGCTCGGTCAGAGTGCCGTGAGTACTCAGAGACCAGAGGGCCACTTGAGAGGCGAGGCCTTCGAATACCTCTTCAAAGCCAATGTGACTCTCAACCTGATATCCAGCACCCTGCAGCGCAGTCAATGAATCCGTGTATTGGTGAAGTGAATGGGCCTGGAAGAAGTTGTCTACATAGGTGTAACCATCAGTATAGGCGTACATGCTCAACAGGGCTGTGTCAGCAGAGTCTGCAGATAGGTACAGGAATCGGTGGAGCGCCGCTCTAGCAACCATCACTGAGGCCATCGCAGGGTTCTTTGCAGGAATCCGCCCAGGAGAGAAATGGCTTTGCAAAGACCTGTCAAAGCTAATCTTGAGCAAGTCAACAGGAGCTACTATTACAACTGATTGACTGGACGTGGCGTTGTACGCTCCACGATCGTCAAGGAAGTCTTCGAAATCCGTCACAGACTTCGTCATGGAGTACTTGTTAGGAATTCGTTCATCATACCAGCCATTCTCAGCTCGTGCAGTGAAGGTGTTAGTGACATATACATCGATTTCAGGGCCTATGAGGTATGGTGCCCATGTTTCCTCCGCTCGTGTAGTCAACGAATTATCCGTTCCACAGAGGGATAAGATAGGAGCACCATGAAACGCTGCAGAGAATGTGGCAGGAGCAAAGAACTCACTGCCGTCTCCAGTTGGCACACTAATCACAACATCATTCTGACCGGACAAACTTCGTATCATGGTCGTTAGCATCATGTAGTTGCCAATGTTGACGAAAATACTGTAGTCGTCAAGCTCGTTCTCGAGAGATGAGGAGTGAATATTGGCAGGGTCGACAAGTATGCAAGTATTGACTCCTAACCTCTCAGCAGCCCATGTTGTTATTTCTGGGACAGAGTCAGCATTCACATAGAGTAAGGGCACGTTCAAGAGAGACGCAAGCACGGCTCCGTTGGCTGCAGACTCGAGATAATCTTGAAGTTCAGAGGGCATGACGGAGACATCCCAGCTGACATCGACGTTATTCTGTTCCTCGACTGCGTCTATCCAAGAAACCAAAATAGTCCATTCGCCAGTCATCGGATAGGGAAGATCTACTGATTCGCCAAGGCCAGCTAGTACGCTCTCTGTGGGAGACCATTGAGCCAACCTGCCGTCCGGATCTATGAGAGCCAGATTGAGATTCGTTCCAGCATTGTCCCAAGTGATGCTGACGTTCAGCCATTTTGCGTCATTGGGAACAGTCACACTGTGCGTAAATCCTG
Organism: Candidatus Thorarchaeota archaeon; assembly: GCA_030612365.1. Lineage (GTDB taxonomy): Archaea > Asgardarchaeota > Thorarchaeia > Thorarchaeales > Thorarchaeaceae > WTCK01. The sequence continues at coordinate 12,871 of JAUWOA010000022.1, read as the reverse complement.
GATGATAGCTGACCTCAAACTCAAGGGGAATCGTTCCTGAAACACCGGGTAGTGGCTGGATTATCATCTCCCACTCCCCATCCATTGTCTTCGGCACCCAGAAGTTAAGTGGTACACCAACAAGGCGCTCGAAATAGACTCGCGATCTGACAGAGTAGTCCACGGTGTTGCCGTCCGGATCCCGAATGGAATGGGTGAATATCTCTGCACTCGTCCAATTGCACGAACCCTCCAGCCATCCCGCGCTGGTTGGGGGTGAGAAAGGAATGCTTACGGGGGAGGATGAAGTCACTTCAGAATCAATCGTTTCCAGTTCTGTCTTCAAGTTTTGAAATGTATAAGATGCTTCGCTGGATGTTATGACAGGTGCTCCGAAATCCTCTCCGGCAAGAGCGAAGACAGCAATCGATGATGACGCCCATTCTGCGACAGCCAGCTGTGCCGCCACATCTGCTGATGTTTCACCAGAGAACCTAGGGAATACTTTGGTTCCAATGAGAGACTGAATCTCCAAGATATCAGAATCTGTGAAGTCACCAATGCTGATGGCTTGAGTCATGCCCCCATCTCCGTCTAGATACTCGATCCAGTCCTGGATCAGCCAGGTTTCGGCATCAGACCCATCTCTAAGGATTAGCGGTGAGATGTATCGGGTGCCAGTATCTACGTCCGTGAATACAGAGCCAGGTACAGCTGCAATGTATGAGAAATCATCCAAATAGGAATGTGGATCATTGGCCACGAAGCCGATTCTGCGTAATGGAACCGGGGCTGATTCGTTTTGCGCAAGCTCAAATGGGGCTACCAAGTCAGGGGGCGACACCCTCATCTCTTGTTGCACTGATGCATGACTCGGAAACAAAGCGATAGGGGCAAAGAGTAATGCGATTGCAAGGAAAACCATGATTGGCTTGCTGAGAGACGTCATCCATGAGCAGCTCCGAATGTGGACTCAAGATAAAGCCTGCAGCGGTACAAATAGAGTTTTCTTGCTGGAATGTTTCACATCCTGATTCGCATAGGACTCTCAGTATTTAGTCCAGATCGGACACATCAAGCAAGTCATCATCAAGGGCTTCGTCGGTTTTTTCAGGAAGAGCATCCTTGATGTCATCGATGACGCGTCGAAGTCGCCGTCGAGTGGCCTTCGGTACGTCCCACATCTTCGCCTCAGCCCTCTCCACTACCTCCCGTGCAATATCAAATATCTCAGATTCCATGTAGCATTGAGCTGCGCTGACAAAATGCTCAGCAGCTTTCTTTTGATTATTCTTTAGCTCCGCAATATCACCTAGCAATGAATGAGCAGTACCTATGCCCGCTTTATCATCGAGGTCTTTGTAGAGCTTGAGAGCCTTTGCGAATGTTTTTGCGGCTGCCTCCAGGTCCTCCTTATCAGCCTGAGCAGTGCCGATGTCCATTAATGTAACTGCGACAGCTTGGTCATTACCAACGGTCTTGTATACACGCTGAGCTTTTTTGAAGTAGTTCATTGCATCCTCGAAGTTACCCAACCCAAGACGAGCAAGTGCAAGCCCGTACATCGCATCAGCAGTTCCGTCTTTATTGTTGGCTTTCTCAAAAAGCTTCATGGATGCTTCGCATGCCTTTATGGCCGCGTCCCATTGCTCAAGGTTAATCTGAGCAACGCCAAGATTGTACATGGAATCGGCTATTCCACTCTCATCCTTGAGCCCTTGATAGAGCTCCAAAGACCGCTCGAAGTTTTGAGCAGCTTCTTGAAACTCAGTTACTGACATGTAGATATTGCCAGTCGTATTGAATAGTTTCGCAGCTTCCAACGCATCGCCTTTGTCAAGTGCTATAGTAGCTTGCTCTAGGAGCTCTGCAGGACCTATGATATCAGAGGAGAGTTCGTCGCTCAATAGCCTCACCGATTAGGTTGATGGCGGTCCAATGCGCTTTTGATTCTTTCTCCCCGACCGTCAGCGCTTCATTATCAAGACGGGGTTCTCAAGCAGAGGACGTATCGGCTCTTTCAAAGTGAAGCTCTCGTCGCCTACAGCGACTTCAAGTAGCTTTCTCAGCTCGAATCTCCGCAGGTAACCCACTGCCTCCTCGCGAGGGAGGTTCAAATCCTTCATCAACTTCTTCAAACCGCTCTTCTTGCCGCTGTGTTCAGCGAAAGTGGAAAAGACTGTGCTCCATTGCATCATGCTGAGGTATAGCAGTGTTCTTAGCATACTGTCAACGTTTTTGCCAGTCTTAGCTGAAATCGGAATTACTGGAAGACCTGCTAGGAAGCTCATCTTCTTGCGCAGCTGATTGACTCGTCGAGCCGCTTTTAGATCCTGTTTGTTAGCAGCAACAACACAAGGAACACCTGGAAGGAAGAACGCTATCTCTCTGAAGAAGAGCTTAGCACGTGCATCAGATTCAGGATCAACAGAGTCAACAACGAATATTATGCCATCTGCACCCTCGCTCAGGATTTTCCTCATTGTTCTAAATCGGAGGAGTCCAGGTGTGCCAAATAAGAAGACATTGAGTCCATCAACATTTGCAAGACCGTGGTCCATGGCAATGGTTGTGCCCCTTCGTTCTATGTTAATGCAGGAACCATCAGTGATGTGGTGTATGATCTGGCTCTTGCCTGATCCATATGGCCCCGTAACTACAATCTTCATTCGTTATCACCCACACTCGACTCTCATTGCGTCAATTTTCAAGTAGCTGATTGCGTGTTAAATGATTTGCCGTACTCTATTCCCCTGTAGGCTTTTAGCATGCCATCGAAAGGAACACCGATAGCGAAAATGTTATATCGGCAAATGCCGAAGTAATTCATGAGAATGTAATTAGGGTGAAAATTCCAATGGCAGAATCCAAACAAATACCCACTGATGATTTCTGGCTTTTCCATGATATTGAGGAGGAGGAGTTCGCGGAGATTAGAAAGTTCATCGACCCCGACTTTGACCTCAGCTCTCTAAGAGGCATAAACAAGCTATTCGACAAGCTTAACCATCTCATTGACTGAAAAGCCTAAACATCTACAGCGGACCACGAGAGAGATAAGATGAGGCCGTCCGCTCGCGACGGCAGTCCTCGACCATCAATCAGTTGTTTCAGATGGTTTTCATGGGAACTCGGCCTCGATAAACTGAATACCCTTTGCCAACCGGGCTTTGGGTGCGCCCTTCGGCTTTGCAGCTTTACCTACAGTCCAAGATGGAAGACCTGCACTACGAAGAATTTCGTGGAAGTCATCCACAACATCGGGTTGCAGAAACACCAACATGCCGCCAGCAGTTTCGGCGCCCATACCTTCAGAGAGCCTATGCCCAAAGAAGGTGGCAAGATTGAGTGTTCCTGGAATCACTGGCATTGTATCAATGACCACATCAACAGCGCTCATAATGGCGACATTGCTTGCGTGGCCCAAGAGTCCGAATCCGGTGATGTCCGTTGCGGCGTGAGTACCCACTTTGTTCATCGCCTGTGCCACTTCAAGATTGCTCTGGGTCATCACGCGTACTGCAGTATCCTGCATGCGAATAAGATCCGGCTCTTTGAATTCTGTGAGTAGCGCATCACGCTTCTCATCTTTGAGGTCTCGGTAGGATCTCATAGCCGGCTGGATTCCAAGTGGCTTTGTAAGCAGAGCCACGTCGCCAGCCTTTGCGCCGCTTGAGTATACGACATTTCTGGGATGTGTTATTCCCAGACAGACTCCTCCGAAGACAGGCACTGGATTCATAATTGTCTGACCGCCTGACACCTTTGCGTCAATGCGATTCATGAAATCGCTCATCCCCTTGAGCACACCAACTGCAACCTCCTCTGGGAGATCCTTGGGGTACGCTAGGAATGCTTGAAGCGAAAGGATGTTAGTTGCACCCATGGCGAAAACATCGTTTGTCGCGTTGCATGCGACTATCTCGCCTTGAGTGTGGGGGTCGTCATGAATCGGTGTGAAGATATCAACATTCTCCACAATTGCGATGTCTTCATTGACAATCCGCACGACTGCATCATCGCCGATATCTCCAGCGCACTCAGGTCCAAGGTCGAGGAGATTGGCAGACTCTAGGAGATGGAATAGGTCATCCTTCTTGACTTTGCAGCTTCAGCCGTGGGTAGTTACCATTGCAGTCAATCGTACTTCAGGCACCTGATGCATCAATCCTCCGTTTCTTAGGCTTTGTAGCCTGCCTGCATAAAAAGCAAGCCCGTTAATAAAGCGTGGCGGTCATGGCGTTTCACAAGCCTTATAGCAAATCAGAGAGGCATTGCGATAAGAACCGGATGTGTCACATTTGGAAATAAAAAAGATAGCCGAGAATGTGTATGAAATTCCCAAGAGCACCCAATCATGTATGACAGTCCCAGTGAGAATCTATGCGTCTGATTCCTTAGTGAAGAAAATGAAACAGGATAAGACGTTCGAACAGGGAGTGAATGTGGCATGTCTACCCGGAATCTACTCACACAGCACAATCCTTCCTGACGGGCACCAAGGGTATGGATTTCCAATCGGGGGGGTAGCGGCTACGGACTACGAGAAGGGAGTGATATCACCAGGTGGTGTTGGTTACGATATCAACTGTGGTGTCAGGGTCCTAACAACCAACCTGAATGAATCAGATGTGCGACCGAAGCTGAGGAACCTAATCGAATCTCTCTTCCGAAATGTGCCTACTGGGGTCGGCAGGTCCGGTAAGATTATGCTCGCTGGAAAAGCCAGCGTCGATAATGTGCTGAGTGGCGGTGCCAGATGGGCTGTAGGTGAGGGTTACGGATGGGAAGAAGACCTAGAGCACACGGAGGCAGGAGGGCGCCTTGAATTCGCAGATCCAACCAAGGTGTCACCACACGCGAAAGAGAGAGGAAGGAAACAAGTTGGTACTCTGGGCTCGGGAAACCATTTCATAGAGATTCAACTGGTGGATGAAATCTACGAGGAGAATGCTGCAAAGGCCGTTGGTATCACTCGTAAGGGGCAAGTCACTGTGATGATTCACAGCGGTTCCAGAGGCCTTGGTCACCAAGTCTGTGGTGACTACATCAAGACGATGACTCATGCGATGAGGAAGTACAATATCAACGTTCCAGACAGGGAGCTTTGTAGTGCCCCTACGACCTCACCCGAGGGACAAGCGTATTTAGGAGCTATGAGTGCTGCAGCCAACTACGCGTGGGCAAACAGACAGACCATGATGCATTGGACACGAGAGGTCTTTTCAGAGATATTCCATCAGTCCGCCGAGGACCTAGACATGCGCTTGGTCTATGATGTTGCTCATAATATCGGCAAAGTTGAGGAGCACGATATCGAAGGAAAGAGGACAAAAGTCCTAGTCCACCGAAAAGGAGCGACAAGAGCCTTCCCGCCCGGTCATCCTGAAACTCCAGCCAAGTACAAGAGCATTGGCCAGCCCGTACTCATTCCAGGTACGATGGGCACAGCTTCATACATCCTTGTTGGAAACCAGAAGGGAATGGAGCTTACCTTTGGCTCAACCGCCCATGGTGCTGGCCGCTTCATGAGCAGAAGCAGAGCCAAGAGGCAATTCTACGGCAGAGAAGTTCAAGATAAGCTCGCAAAGGAAGGTATCATAGTCAAGGCAACCAAGGGGATTGTGATTGCCGAGGAGGCCCCTGGCGCGTACAAGGATGTTGATGAAGTAGTACGCGTATCGGATGCATTGGGGATTGCAACCAAAGTAGTGCGGCTACGCCCCATGGGTGTCATCAAGGGATAAGACACTGTTTCGCTCCCGTTGTGCCATCCCAGACACTACAAGCGCTACGCCGAACAAGATTATGGCAAAAGCCACCAAGGTCATCTCAGGGGGTTGTTCACCGAGAACGAGATATCCCAGTATGGTGGCACCTATGGGCTCACCTAGGACTATAGCAGAAACAATGTATGCTGGAACTAGTGTAAGAAGATAATTATTCACTGAATGTCCAAGCACGGTGGGAAATATCGCCAGGGCTATGAAGAGGGCCATCTCGAAGGGGTCGAGAACAAGAACGTTGATTCCTAAAACCGCACAAAAGACAAGTGCAACAAGCGCAGCTGAGGAATAGACTACCGAGGTATATACTGAGTTTGGCAGGCCCTTAGCGTACTTCCGACCCCCAATGAAATAGATTGCGAGAAAGACAGAACTCAGAAGCGCCAGCGTGTTTCCCAGAAAGGCACCTGTGCCCTCAGCAACCAGGCTGTTCCAAGTCAGAAAGATAGCTCCCGCCACAGCGATGAGTATTCCTACCCACGATCTTCGCTTGAGAGACTCTCCAAGAATCACCGTGGATAGAATCGCAGTGGTGATGGGAGCCGTGTGCACAAGCATTACACTGGCTGCAATCGTGGTAAGTTTCAGTGAGGCAAACCAGGTGGAGAAATGTAGCGAGAGGACAAACCCGATCAACACGAGCCACACCCAATTCTTCCTCAGAACAGGACCCCGTAACTCCGACAAATCGCCTTTCGCCGCCCCAATCGAGGCCATCATAATAGCACCATAGAGGGTTCGCCAGAAGGTGATAACAAGAGCATCTGAGGCACTCATCTTAATCAGAACACTAGCGCTAGAAACCATTGATATTGAGAGAAGCATCAGGAGTGTAACTCGCGTACGATTAACTGATTCTCCAGGATTATCTTGCATTGCTTCACATCGCATGCTTCTTTCGACATTGTACACATATCATCATAGTTTCAGATTTTTCAACCACTTGAGAATTGCACGATGGACACTGTGCCACAATCATGTCTTCGAGAGCTCGCGAACGTAACACGTTGGTAACTTCGCTCAAATCACCGTACTCAAACAGAGCTGTCCCATCTGCACCTTTGACCATGAAAGAAAGAGGTCTTGCATCCTTGTGGCGAAATAGGAGTATGGGCTTCTTGAGCTGGATTGCTAGCATAATTTCCATTCCAACACCAAGTGATGCATGTGAAACCTCAGCTATGAGAAGGTCAGACTTGGAAACCTGATCAACATCGCGCCTGTAAACGTGAACTGGATTAACAGGAGGGAGGAACTGAGGAGCAAAGACGGTAGTCCCTTGCTTCTCAAGCGCATCAATCACTAGGTGATAAAAATCGTCCATTCGTATCTCAGCGTTGATAATCGGTCCTGAGAGGTATACCTGAACCATTCTAGTCACCAAGCAGAGAACTGATGGAACGAACTTAGTTCGTCATATCTTCCTTAGTAGAAACGAGTTTCGTAATCGGGGCGATTGAATCGTCATCAGGAATCTCTTCGTAATGGCCAGAGCGTCCAAGAGACAGTTGCACTTTGCCCCTCCACTCCTTGGCCCAACCGTCCGTTATTTTAATCACTTTTCCAGCGGACAAGCCAGAGCCCTCACCAAAACCCCACAGTGACAGGATTACAGTTGCTCCAGGTTCGTCTGCGACTAGAACCTCTGTCAGTTGTGTCTTGCGGCCACCGCGAGTTGTAATAATTCGTGGCGGAGCCACGGAAAGCACCCGAACAACAAGCTCGGTAACGTTCTTGCCAGCCTCTACTTCAACTAATTTCAAAGAGAATCCCTTTACATCGGTGGAACCCAACCAATAAATCAGTCTTTCGAAGTGGACATGATTCAATCATTCAGAATCCTTGGTGTCCGTTTCATCCATGCTCGCAAGGATCTCGTCCATCTCATGGATGGCGTCACCATCTGGGGACTCAGCATCCTTGCCTGCCTTTCGCTTGCCAATGGCTCTAGATATCGTCTTCTCAGTTTCGCTGTAGGCGGCCCAGAGCTCCTTTATCGCGTCATTATCAAAATCCTCAGCCCCTTCAACCCTTGAGATATCATCCGCATATCCCGCGTCCTCATCTAGATAGCCAAGTATCTGCTCAAGCTCTTCCACAATGGACAGCTCGACACTCTCGGGAGCATCATTCTCACCTTCGACTGGGATAACTTCGTCGGATGATAGTGCCTCAAGAGCTCCATCCACCTCCGCGATGGTTGCCTTGTCTAGCTCGGCGGCGATTATGTCATCCGCATCAAGCACATCAGAGAGAAAATCCTTTGCAATCTTCAGGGTGGTTGTTTCTTGCTCATCAACCGTCGGGGTAATTTCGATCTCCACCTCGCCGCGCTCCAATTCCTCAAGATCCTCGGAAAGAATCTCAACATTGATAGAACTGTCCTCAACTGTACTTGTCGTTTCAGCTGTTGCCACATCAATCTCAAAAGCGACTGGCGTCGCGGATGGCTCAGATTCCGCTTCAGCAGCAACTACATCTTCAGGCTCTGCCACGACGGGGACTTCTTCCAGATCCTCAGATGCGCTCACCGACTCCGTGACAATCTCGAATGCATCAGCCTCAATAGGCGCACCCACAGGCTTAACGACATCTTCAATGATCTCATAGTCGCCAATGTCTTCTATGATGTTACCATCTTCATCAACGAAGACCTCTTCTATGACCTCCTCATACTCCTCTTCTTCCGCGTATGCTTCAATTGCCTCAGCCTCTGCGGTTTCAGTGAATTGTAGAAGTTCGGATGCAGGCATGTCAGGGAGAACTACGCCGATGTATTGAGCAGCTGCAGTCATCAGAATGCTAAGCATCTCATCCCGTCGATTCTCGTCGATGGCCACCATAGGATATGTCGGGACTCCGAGGATTTTTTGCACAACCTCAGGTCGCATTGCATTCGGTAGATCCTGTTTGTTGGCCAAAGCGAACACTGGAACTTTGGGGGCATCTCGTCTTATCAGCTTGAGAATATCTCTGCTTATGATGACGTTGCGCAGACTTGAATCGCAGACTAGAAAGATTACGTCTGCACCATGGAAGTAGAAGCGCCATAGAGTCCTAAATCTCTCCTGACCAGCGAAGTCCCACAAAACCAAGGAGTAGTTACCAAATCTGATGTTCTCAACGGTTTCCAGATTGAGCGCGATTGTTGGCACATACTGCAATGGGGGAGTTTCCCCGAGGAGGAGATTTAGTGTTGTTGTCTTGCCAGTACCTCCTTCCCCGACCAACGCAATCTTCAGTCGAGTAATGATGCAGGGCTCTATTAGTTTCTCGTAGGAATCAATGACCGCTTGGAGACCATCCTTCTTGAGCTTCCTTCTGAGAGCTTTCGCTGCCGTTTCGAGCTTGTCAGCGATGCTGCGTTCATCTTCTCCCCTGTCTGTTACGAAAACCAAAAGCGCATCTTCGAGCCAATCATCCGCCATGAATTTCATATTCCCGACTATCAGGGGCATCTCTGAAACATCTGCACCATGAGTCGTCTTGAGCTCCTCTCTTGTAGATAGGTACTCCAGTAGTTTTTCTTCGGGTACATCCACTGGCCAGTACTGCGTTGATGCAAGTACCTCTTTTGTCGAAATTCGGACCAGCAGAGTATTGTGAATCATTGTCGATCTTCACCAGCTTAAGCGAACAGAGGAGGTGAGTCCATTTCCCATTCAGGTCAGCTCGTATGGCAATTAAACCTTTCACGGTTGAATCCAGAACCTCATTGGCTGTATTGTCGCTCTTTGTTGGCGAATACCTATGGCTCTGAATATTCCTTATCTGGCACACTAGTTTCAACTAATTATAAGATATCTAGGTCATATATTCGCTCAGCTTATCGATGTGAAGCCATGTATCCCAGGAGAATGAGAGAATCAGAAGGCGGAATTTGGAAGCAGAGGACTGCCGGGCCAAAGCCGCTTTAGAGGCAGGACCCTCCGCATCCGTGGAGCCGTTCCACCTAGGACACGGAAAATGCGCAAGTACTGGCCCTTCGCAAGGGACCAATCAAATGGGGACCATTTGCTAGAACTCGTTTGGGACCGTGTTTTGCGAATGCGAGTTCAATGACGGGGGGAACCGTGTACCCAGATTTCGGGCAAATGACCATCAATGTGAAACAACATAAGAGTGTTTCTGGGTTTTAAGATTGGAATGGTGATTCATAAATCGCTTCTTGTCTGAAAAGGGTGAATAGGACCGTTCTGACGGGAAATTTCACTGCTAAATGGATTAGAAGCTGGACTAATCGTGGGTGCGCTATTGCAGCGCCACTACGAGATGGAATCAGTCCATAGTATCAGTGGGATGTCTACTGAAACATTGCGATTTGGACGTGAGAACCTACCTTGGGAAGTTGTCCCTCAAAAGCCGTAGGTGATGATGGACCATCTCACGTTGCGCGTCATCGTCAGGGTTCTGCTCAAGATTCACAATCAGGGTCTGTAGGAAGTATTCAGGGAAGAATAGCCTGACTCGAATGTCATTCAAAAGGAAAAGCCACTTGTCATATTCTCCTGATGGCCCTTTCCTCCTTTTCTCTGAAACAACTCGATACTTCTTCAATGTCTGAGAGGCTTGTTTCAACTCCTTGGGAGGGATGCCTAGAGTTGCTTCAAGCTCGGAGATGTTCACAGGATGCCGTCTAAGAAGAGTTAGTGTATCGTAACAATCGGGATCTGCAAGTATATTCGAAACTGCGACAGTATCATCAGGTGTTTTTTGCCACTCCGTGAGGAACTCAAGCACTTCACTTCTGTATTCAGCCGCTAGCTCCGGGTCGAGAACTGAACTCGCTGCATCCATGGCAGTTAGTGGAGGTGCACGAAAGATCTCTAAATCCTTCACCAAGAAGATGCAGGTCCGTCCTATCTCATCCACCCATTCTGTCTTCACAAGACCCAATTCCTCGAAGGGTGCGATGATAGAATCCACGCTTACGCTGGGGAGACCTGTGACCATCTTAAGCCACTCTTCGAGATTCTCTTTGGATATGCCGCCCTTCCAAAGCTTCGGGAACACCGCACGAGAAACCTCATCAGAAAAGAGACGAGCAAGACGCGACTCATCAGTCATTCCGGCAAGCCTGATTATTCTGCGATATGTGCTGTCTAGTTCAACCTGCAGTTCAGCATCGGTCATTGATACAACTGCGTTAGTAATTGGAGACACGATAGAGGTGATTGCTGCCTCGTAGACCTTGGGATCCTCTCCGGGCGTAAGCAGAAGAGAGATGCAATACTGTTCTTCTTCCCTCACAAGTCCAGTATAGTATGATGCAACATTGTATTCTTCGCCCCCGATTCGAATGCTCAGGGAAGCGAATCCTGCCGTGGCATCGCCCATGGCGTGTGATGTGAAAATGCGCATGATCTCGGTGTTGAGATCTTCGCGGTAATAATCAGCGAAATCTCCTGGGACTTTCGCCTTAAGGACAGCCCCAATTTTCGAGTCCCAATCTATAAGCAACATCGCTACTGGCATGGTCTTTATCTCCGGTCCCTAGGCGGCTGGCCATTTTGGAGTGGTCCGATATCGTTTTCGAGTGCTTGACTAAAAAAGCTTGTCACTAGTCACTCCGCAATGCAACAGAAAACAAACGAGTAGAAGTCATTTAGTAATATGCAGGTTATACATGCTATTTTCGATTTTTGGCGTATCGAACAATCTCACCGTACACTTCAGATGTTACTTCCTCTAGCATTTTTGCGGCATCCACAACTACGTACATGCCATCATCTTCCTGAGTCATGGCAAGGTAGGCCTCACGAACCTTGATGAGACGATCGATCTGCTCAAATTGCTCATTCTTAGTTCCATTGCGTTGAAGAGCCCTTTCTAGACCGACTTCAACTGACACGTCCAAGATGAAGATTATGTTGGGCTCTGGTGCGCCAATCTCCACGCGGTTCCTGCGGAGAATCTCCTTCCATGGAATGCCAGTGCTAACACTCTGGTATGCACCTGAAGCGAAAAAGTATCGGTCCATTAGCACAAGTTTGCCAGCCTCAAGCGCGGGACGAATCCTATTCTCAACATGCCACTGCCTATCGCGGTGGAAGAGCTCCAGCTCCTCATCTGGTGTAAGTTCACCCATTGGCGATCGTTCCCGAATCTCCAGTCCCCACTGGCTCTCATTGGTGGGCTCCCGGAGTCGCACAACATCATAATCTGGACTGAGGAGCTCAACAAGCGATTCGACCACTGCAGTCTTACCAGCTCCATCAATTCCTTCCAGAACGAAAAGGAAGCCGGGATGCTCATCATGTTGTTTGTTATTCACAGGTAAGGTTCTCCTCTCTAGAAGAGTCACTGAGCAGCCGCCACACAACCGTATTAGATGCTTCGGTGTGAAATGATGTGATATCCAGTTGAGGGGAATTCTTTTATAGCCGCCAAATTTTGATAGGATAGGATAACCTATCCTAGGAGTTGATGAATGTACTTGCGGCCAAGCTGATTCCGACGCTTCTAATTGCAGTGTTAATCAGCCAGCCCGCTGGAGCATTCGCAGGAGAATTCTCTCACGAAATTGCTGCTACGGGTCTGTCGCTGCAGTTGGATTTCGGTAACGGAACTGTATTGGAGTTCCATGATGTTGAAGGCACAAACGTTCTGAATGTGACCGAATCGGTCACTGAGGTTGAAATGATCTGGTATGGCGACCTCGTGTTTGTGACATCAATCGCCGGCACACCCAACAATGAATCCGCAGGTCTATGGTGGCAGTATTGGGTGAACGATGAGTTGGGCCCTGTTGCCGCAAACAAGTACCAAGTTCAGGATGGTGATGTTGTTTCTTGGAGGCGCATTCCTCCTGAAATGGAGCCCACAGACCAACCCACTGACTACACAATCATTGGAGGAGCTGTTGTTCTCGCATTCATTGGTTTCGGTTTCCTGTTCTTCCTCTCAACTAGGAAAGTAAAGGAGTAAAAAATGAAATGCGAATGAGAAGTCTAATGATCGCGTTACTTACACTGTGCTTTCTGACTGCCAACGTCGTGGCAAGCTCAGACGACTACTATCAGCCGCTTGTTCCCAGTCCGCAGGGCGATACCATTGTCAATTGGAGAATGGTAGAAGTCCCTGAGCTAGCTGTGCAATGGGGCTGG
>JAUWOA010000182.1 GCA_030612365.1 Candidatus Thorarchaeota archaeon | reverse complement strand
TCCCTTCTCATGGCAGACTATCTCAGCGACAGCATGGTTGTTTTTAGCGGAGTGCCCGGGAAATCGGGAGTTGCATCGTCAGTTACTACGCTTCGCATTGGTATGAATGCATTCCTCAAGCAGATGGGAGTCACCTTCCGTAGAGACCCTCAAACCGGTCGTCCTCGGGTCAATAAGGATGGGTCTCAACTGGATGGCCAGCAGAAGTCTTCTGGAAATTTCTATTACATTGGCAAAGGAAAGTGAGCATAGCATCTCTTACTTGTGAAGGGTTCTCATCCAGTATTTCTTGCTGCTAATCTCCTTCTCTTCATCCATCTCTGCAAGAATACGGATCGCTTCGTTTCCACAATCAATCGCTGCATCTTCGCCTTTCACCGCGAACTCGTCTTTCACTCGGTTCGCATAGACCGCGCAGACTGTTCCTGCCCTGAACCCGTATATCCCTGCAACCGTGAATAGAGTTGATGCTTCCATCTCGAAATTCACGACATTCGCTTTCTGAAGGTCACCAATCAAAGTAGTGCTCCAGCTCTGGACATAATTGTCAAATCCCGGTCTTGACTGTCCAAGGTAGAACGAGTCTGTTGATGCGGTAATCCCTAGATGATAGTCTACATCCAACGAGTCCGCCGCCTCAACCAATGCCATGACAACTTCGTAGGATGCCACGGCAGGATACTCAGGTCGTACATATTGCTTGCTCGTCCCATCCAGTCTGACTGCGCCTGTGGATATTATCAAATCACCAATCTGGATATCTTCCTTCAACGTTGCGCAGGAACCAACTCTGATGAAATCCCTAGCTCCAACATTGGCCAGCTCTTCGATAGCAATAGCGGCTCCAGGACCTCCTATCCCTGTGGAGCATGCGGAGATTGGCACTCCCTTGAAGATACCTGTGTGAGTTAGGTATTGTCTATGTGATGCCACTTGTCGGAATGAATCCCATCGCGAGCTAATCTTCTCAACCCGTTGAGGATCACCTGGCAATATCACTGCCTTGGCGATATCCCCCTTCTCCGTTTCAATATGGTATTGCTTTCTATCTGGGGTTTCAGGGCGCCTTGCAGAAACAGTCTTCCTTGTCATATTGCGAACAACCCGTACATGATAATGGTGTTGTTACCTATTTCCGTTTCGGATGGCCCAAATCGAGCAGGCTGCGACGTTTCTCTTTGAAACCGAATACATTTATGGAGATATAGTTATATGGGTGTAGAATACCTTAATGCCTGTTACGAGGCTATGAGTTTCGGATAACTTCCGAAAAAACTAAAACAAAGCCCTCGGAGTACAAAACCTCTTCCGAAACATATGCAAATGGAGAGCGTCGCAAATGGTAGAAACGACGATTAGTGTGATAAAAGCGGACATCGGATCACTCGCTGGACATATGATTGTGCCAGATTTCATCTTCGAACTTGCGAGAAAAGAGATGAAGATGGGCGTTGAGAAGGGTGTAATTAACGACTTCCACGTCACAAACGCGGGCGATGACCTTGAGCTAATAATGACTCACCACAAGGGTGAGGGCAATGCAGAGGTCCATGAGCTTGCCTGGAACACCTTTGTGAAGGGTGCCGAGTTAGGACGTAAGAAGAAGATATACGCCGCAGGACAAGACATTCTTGCTGACACTTTCAGTGGAAATATCAAGGGCATGGGTCCAGGTTCAGCAGAGATGACATTTGAGGAGCGGAAGTCTGAGCCCATTGCGGTCTTCATGGCGGACAAGACTGAGCCAGGCGCATTCAACTATCCGATATACAAGATCTACGCTGATCCATTCAACACAGCCGGCTTGGTCATTGACCCAAAGCTACACGATGGTTTCAGGTTCATTATCCAAGATGTGCGTGCAAACGACAAGCCCTTCGTTGAGCTGAAGACGCCTGAGGAGTCTTACGACCTTCTAGCACTTATTGGCAGCACTAGCAAGTACACTATCAAGAAAGTGTACCGTCATGACGGGATGGTTACAGCTGCTATTAGCACTGACAAACTCTGCTACATCGCAGGCAAGTATGTAGGAAAAGATGACCCGGTAGCCATAATCCGCGCACACTCGGGATTACCAGCAATGGGAGAGATTCTAGAGGCATTCACTCTACCTCATCTTGTAGCTGGTTGGATGCGGGGCTCACATATTGGCCCCCTCATACCTGTTGGCGTCAAAGACTCACGATGCACAAGATTCGATGGTCCACCAAGAGTCATCGGACTGGGCTTCCAGGTGAGCAATGGTACGCTCTTGGGACCAGTTGACATGTTCGAAGATGTTGCCTTTGATATCACTCGGAAGAGAGCGATGGAAGCTGCTGACTATCTCAGACGACATGGTCCATTCATGCCTCACAGACTGCATGAGAATGACATGGAGTACACAACGTTACCGGCAGTGCTGAAGAAACTGAAAGGGCGATTCTCTGCTGAAGAAATAGTACCCAAGTAGCTGGAAGTTGACCCGGCAGAAACGAGAGCAGGACAGAGCAGTCCTGCTTCAGTTTCACCGCTATATGATTTATTGCAGACTATGCAGTTCGTTTTATTATGTGATAACCGAATTTGGTCTTCACAGGGTCTCTGGTCATTGCCCGTTGCCCGAAACTTACCCAACTAGGACATCCTCCTAATGGTGTTCGGTTCCTGATTCATCGAGGCTGCTTCGCAAATCTTTGATTTGCAAAGTCTTACATCCTCTCCACAGGCGTTTAGAGTCTCCGTCTAACTGGCG
>JAUWOA010000038.1 GCA_030612365.1 Candidatus Thorarchaeota archaeon | reverse complement strand
CAAAGAGATCTCACCCGATACGTCTTGGGTGGTGCAATCGCTGCCGTTGTATCGAGTATGGCTATTGCCATATTGATGAGCATGCTATGGGGCACATTTGAAGGTCCTCTACTTGCCGTGTTTGAGGGGACTGTAGTACTGATTGCTGCCTTGCTTCTCACAACGATGATTGTATGGATGTGGGGGGCAGGCTCCGGTGTTGCAGCTGAGATAGAAGGCTCGGTGAGTCAAAGAACGACTCAGAACAGCGGTATTGGAGTAGCCCTCTTGGCGTTTGCGCTCGTTCTGCGCGAGGGAGTAGAATTAGTTCTGTTTACGATGGCTCTGGCGATTCAGGAAGGCTCCGAAACCTACCTTGGGGTGGCTATTGGGCTCACGCTTGCAATGGGTGTGGGGCTTGCAATTCATCAGGGATCCTTGAAGGTGAGCCTTAAGGCATTCTTCAACTGGACTTCCGTCCTTCTAGTGCTATTCGCTGCAGGAATGATGGCTTATGGAATCCATGAGCTGCAGGAGGCAGGGCTGCTTCTGATTGGTCCTCTTGAGATATGGAACATTAACCCACCTCAGTTACCTGACGGAAGCTACCCGCTTCTTCATGAGAAGGGCTTCATTGGAGCGATGCTCAAGGCTCTGTTTGGATACAATGGCAATCCCTCTGCACTGGAGGTCATTGTGTATATCGGCTATCTTGTAGTGTTGTCGCTCTATTATCTTAGAAACAAGAGCGCGGACGAAGTTAACACACAGTCAGTACCTGATGAGAAAGATGGTATCACTGTTGGCACTATGTCCACATAACAAGAATATGTGCACCATTAGAAACGCCTTTTACAGCACTCAATCACCAAACCTATACAGGGGGAAGATAGAAACGTGAGAAGACATATCAAAACAGAGGGGGCGCCGAATAAATGGTAAAGGCCCAGAAAGAACGACGAACACTAAAAACTCGAGTTCGTAAGCAACTGAAAGACAATAGACTATGCGAGATAGCATTTGATAAACTGGAGAGCGACATAGAAGTCCAGACTCTCCTAGAGGACTCTAACAGAATGGCAATTGATCGTTTGGGATACTCAGACCACGGTCATACACATTCACTGATTGTCACCATGAATGGCATGAAGCTCCTCAGAGAACTTAGCAAGGGGATTGAGCCAACAATAGTTCACGAGGCAACTGGTGACATCAAAGATTCAGAGCTTGTCGTGTTGCTCGGATGCTATTTGCATGACATTGGGATGGTCACAGGTCGAACCAATCATGACTGGTTCTCGGTTGTATTTGCAGGTCCCATTCTCGACAGGATTCTGGCGAAGGTGTACCCCGGCGATAAACACAAACAGGTTCACATCAGAGGACACGTGGCTCATGCTATCTATTGTCACGATAAGGTTGCAACTCCCACAACAGTTGAGGCTGGAATAGTTGGAATTGCAGACGCGCTGGACATGACGAAGGGTCGTGCACGAATTCCGTTCGAGGCGGGGAGTGTTAACATTCATTCCGCATCTGCAATGGCAATCGAGAAAGTTCAGATTCGTCCGGGAACGGAGAAGACAGTTCGAATCGAGGTCACAATGAATAATGCGTCGGGCATCTTCCAAATTCAAGAACTACTAGAGAAGAAGATTAGGCATGCAGCAGCTCTTGTGCCCCACATAGAGCTCTATGCTGTTATGTCCCCCAAAGAGAATAAAATCATCGAAGAGTCCCTGAAAGTCCTATAGGGTTTCTTTAGTTACAAATCGTCACTTTCGGACATAGTTCAGTGCGATTTCGTGCAAACAGTTAATATATATGAGCTAGAACGAACACGAAACCCTGACGCATATACCGGTCTGCCACACTCTGGAGATGATGCGATGAAACTTGATCCTATTGACCAGCAGATTATCACAATGTTGCAGAACGATGGGAGGCGCTCCTACTCTGAGATAGCAGAAACAGTAGGACGCACAGAAGTTACGATTCGCCGTCGCGTTCGTAAGCTTGTAGATGAAGGGACTATCAAACGATTTACAGTCGTTCTAGATCCGCTCAAGACTGGACACAAAATTCGCGCAATTATTCGTGTTAAGACAATGATGAAACAGGCCAGCTTGATTGCCGAGAAGGTGAAGGAATACGAGGAGGTCGATGAGGCGTATTTCTTGGATGGCGCTTGTGGTCTTATGTTGAAAGTTACAGTTGACGACCTTGGGGGACTGCGCAAATTCCTGGAGAAAAAGCTGGGCAGTGTTTCAGGTGTGGGTGAAGTGGAAACCTGCATTATTCTTGAAGACATCAAGACAATCACCTAGACTGCGAGGCCTGTAAAGATGCAATACACACTGCATCTTCGAACCCGTGACTTGAGCTTGTTACACATTCATGCAGAAAATTGTCTACCCCTTGAATCAGTCGCACTTCTATTTGGCGTCATTGAAGAACATCTGGTGGTCGTTAAGCGCATCGAGTGTGTCAGAAATGAGTCTGACAAAGCAGCAACATCATTTTACGTCAATCCGGAAAAGGAGTATCAACTTCTGATTGAAGCAGAAGCGCGAGGAGAGGAACTGGTCGGAATCTTCCACTCACATCCGGCAGTCCCAATGCCTTCATCCTCCGACCTTGACAATATGCGACTTAATCCAGTTGTTTGGTTGATAGCCTCGAAGACATCCGGATCTTGGAGTAGCAAGGGGTTTGTCTTGGATGATTCAGTTGCAGTTGAAATTTCCATAATGATCATGGCGGATGTTAGCTAGCTCAATCCCCTTATCGTACCTGAGGTCTTCATAGGTTCAAACGATACACGTGTGTTTCCAATTGAATTTATCATTACAGCAGAGGCTATCACTTTCTCGAGCGCAGCTGCATTGCACTGAAGAATCCCAGTTCCTTTCTTTGCGTCGTAGCTGTTCAAATAGAACTTGGAGTCTGCTGTGCATATTTCGCCGTATAGCGAGAGTAAACTTGACCAAATAGCATTCGAGAACTGCTTCTCCGTGATCTCTGCACCATTCCTGTGCAGAGTGAACCGCAGATACCGCTTTCTAGTCTTTTTCACGAGTACCCCCTCACTTCACAATCTCAACTCCCGGACCTACAAACTCAGAACTCAGCTTTCTCTCATTACGCTCAATAATCTGCTGAGGGGTATTAAACACAGCCTCTCTCGAATCTACTCTATCCATGCCTATCATGAAACCAATGTATGTCATGGCCATTGGAGATCTCATGTGGATTGGATGGTTCGCTCCGCTCGATAGCACAACCTTCATGCCTGCATCGAGCGCAGTTCTTGTAGCTTCTCTGAAGCCCTTGAGGACCCTTGACCTATTTAGTCCGGTAGACTGTAGAATGGCCGCAAACTGAATCTCTAAGGCAGTTCCTGAATGCTCAGCCATGTGGGCTGTGCTATCCTTCAGTGTGCTGCCAATATTGTCCTCTCTCAGAGTAAGCAGGTCTACCCTTCGGTCCTCAGCCGCCCAATTCGAGGTTTCCACACCAGCCAACGGAAATGCCACAATCACTGCACGTCTTCTTAGGAGTCCCAGTTCCTTCCTCAAAGAACCTATGCGTTTGCTTTTCAAATCAGCCCGCGCGTATAGAACAAGTCCTTTCCTACTCACCACGACGGGCTTATCGAGCTCAACCGAAGGTGCAATTCCAGTGAGTCCAAGCCTACCTGCCATATCTTCGAATTCATCTAGCCTTTCCAAGCCAGGAATTCTCACATTCAGGTCTATTGGCATTAGAACTGTCCTCCAGAAACCTACAGTTGGTTCCTCACCAGAGCGATCGCATCATCAAGAACACACCTAGGATACTGTCTAAGATATACTTTGACACCAACGATATCAGGACCTCGGGCAAGCGTGATCCGTTCCGAGAAGGCTTCCTGTTTGTCAAGCCTGAGAAAGAGCACGCACCTTTCGTTAATGCGGTCATGCAATGTTATGCCAATTTCGAGTCTGTCTTCTTGAGGGAACGATTTCATTAGATAGTCAAATGTGAGCTTACAGTCCTTCATCCGTTCCAGAACCGCAGAAACAATAACAATTGGGACTTGGTTGTGACTCTTTGTCTTGCTCATCTCAATTTTTAGGTCCTGACGAATCTCCTCCGCATAAACATTCGTCACAGCAGTCCTTACTCTATCTATCTGCTCGGTTGCATACGAGTAGGCCCGCGCTTCTATTCGGCTAACGAATGGCATGTTAGACCCCGTTAGAAGATTTTCATCAGCTACTTACCTACGTTACCCTTTGCACCAAGAGATGGTCTGATTTTCTCGGCACCCTTCCCCTTATTCCTCAAGCCTCTGCTTCTCTTGCCGGCTGAAGTAAGTCCGCGGTTTTCACGTCCCTTTTGAGTAACGTCACAAATCCAGTTGATCTGCGGGTCATTATAGATAACAGGATGATTTGGGTCCACCATGATTACTTCATGCCAGACCCACTTATGATCCGAACCGACCCAATACGAGTTGAGCACACGCAGGTTTGGAAGCTTCCGACCAGCCCGCTCTTCAGCGATCCACCGCCGTGATTTTTGAGGTGTGTATTTGACCACACCCATACTCCTGGGTTTCCTGCCCATTTTGGGTCTAGGCTTCTCACGCGGTCCTCTGCCAGTCATGGCTCTGACAACAACGTACCCTTGCTTTGCCTTGTAACCCAAATTGCGCGCCCTGCCAAGCCTCGTTGGTCGCTTGAGTCTTACAATTCTGCCTTGTTTTCTCCAGATCATCAATCTGCTTCTAACGATCTCGGAGCGCTTTTTCTGCTCGTTAATCCAGGCTACATTCATGTGTCTATAAGCCGACATTTCAATTGCCTTCCTTTGTCGTGATTAAATTCGCTTTGTTTGTGGTTCAGCCCTAATGGGCCACATCCCTTGCGGACGTATCCGCCAACACAAAGGAACGGTTTGGCCTGACCAAGCGTTCCTGGTCGAAGCCAATCCCTGTCCATTGACGTTCACTTAAAGAGTTAGCGATGCATCTTACTTGAACTCGTTGATGACCTTCTCAGCGGTCAGCTCGCCGACCCTTACTTGCGCCTCTTTTGTGGACGACGCGAGGTGTGGCGTTGCGATTAATCTTGGGTGTTTTACGAGTTTCCAGTCGGTTGGTGGTTCAGCAGTGTACACATCAAGAGCAGCGCCAGCTATCAAACCCTCGTCAAGCGCTCTTAGGAGTGCCGCTTCGTCAACGACGCCTCCCCGAGCTGTGTTAATCACATACGCAGTCTTCTTCATTCGCTTGAACTGATCATCACCAATCATACCCTTGGTTTCCGGTGACATGGGCACATTCATTGTAAGGTAGTCTGCTTGCTCAATCATTACGTCAAGCTCTACCTGTATAGCACCCAGTTTCTTTGCCTCCTCCTCTCTGCCTGGTCTATCCTTCTTGACAATCATGACCTCCATGTCGAAGGCCTTGCCGCGTTTGATGATCTCCTTACCAATCCGTCCGAAACCAATCACTCCAAGCTTCTTCTGCCAGAGTTCTGTACCCTTGAGCTTCTTCTTCTCCCATCTCTCATCCTTCATGGAGCTATCCGCGACGGGAACCTTCCTAGCGAGAGCGAACATCAGGGCAAAGACCATCTCAGCCACAGACACGGATGGAGCCTCTGGTGTGTTCATCACCTTCACTCCGTGCGTCTTAGCAGCTTCTTGGTCCACATTATCCAGGCCAACCCCTGCTCGAACAATCAGTTTTAGATTATCAGCAGCGGCTATGACATCCTTTGTCATCTTTGTAGCACTTCGGATAACAACACAATCAAACCCTTTGATCTGCTCCTCAATAGGGCCATCTTTTTCCTTGTCTCTGAGAACAATCTCAAGACCTGCATCTTTCATCTTCTGCACAGCTGATTCCGCCAATGCATCTGCAATAAGTATTCGAGCCATCATTGAAACCTCTCAATTTGACGATGCGCCAAGTCAAACCATTGGCATCTTAAACTTGACGACTCCAACATTTTCTTAAGTCTGGACACGGTCCTAATGCTCATGAAGCGCGAGTTCAAACCTTCCACGGCTCTAGTTCCTTGTCCTGTTATCCTCCTTAGTGTCACGGGGGCGGAAAAACCCAATATAATCACACTCTCTTGGGCTGCCAATGTATGCAGTAAACCACCCACAATTGCAGTTGGCATAAGGCCAAATCGTTACAGCCACAAGATGGTGCAAGAAGCTGGTGATTTCGTCCTGAACATACCTTCAGCCAACCAGATTGAGGCGACGGTGTTCTCCGGCACAAAATCAGGCCGTGAATTTGACAAGTTTGCAGAGTGTGGATTCACGGCTGCAAAAGCATCAGAAGTAACATCACCAATGATAGAGGAGTGCCCAATCAACATAGAATGCAAGACAACGCAGATAGTTGGACTTGGCTCTCATGATTTGTTCATTGCCGAAGTTGTTGCGGTACACATAGACGAAGCAGTACTAGGAGAGAACGGGCGTCTGGACCCTTCAAAGGCACGCTTTTTCACCTATCTACCACTGATAGGCAAGTATTGGACATTGGGAGCTCAACTGAGCTAGTCACCGAAATTGCCCTATTTTGAGCCCTTTGCGCTCACGATTTTGATGATGTCGCGATCCTTGAGAGTGTGTTTGTCACTAATTCGCATCTTTGTCCTTGCATCGATTGCATGTATGAAGCTGTCCATTAGATCTGTATGGATGACACCAGCGAATTCCTTGGCTGTTATTCCATTGGGCACCAGAAAGACATCTGGTAAGACGTTTCCATCGCCATCCGAAAGGGCATTGGCATCATGTACTGGGTAGACAGTTATCATATCCAGGAACTCGAAAACAGCCTTGTTCAACAGGTTCTGTACACCAGTGCCTCCATGCTTTTTGAGAATCTCTACTCTTATCTTCTCCAGCTGAGCAAGCTCGGCTTCTTTGAGCACATCGGCCTTTACCATCTTAAAATCATCATCGCCGGGGATGTAACGGATTACTCCTTTCTTGTCCAAATCCTTGAGAGCTTTTTCAGCCAGAGCGCTCACGGGAACGACCAGTAGCTCTGGAAAGGCCTCCCGAAGGCGCTTGAAGTTCTCTTCAGAAGTGGGCCTGTCAATTTTGTTGGCCGCTATGATTATCGGCTTTGCTATCCTCTGCAGAGCCTTAACGAATTCCGTTATCTCTTCTTCAGTCCAGTTGTCTGCAGATTCAGCCTTCAGTTCTGAGTCACGAACTGCCTTGAGTATGTGCCCTCTGGATATCTTGAGCCCCGAGAGTTTCTCCAGAAGCAACTCATCGAGTTTCGCTCCTTCAGCTCTAACCCTCCCAACAATTCTCTTCCAGTCTTTCTGGACAATGGCCAGTATCCAGGCGGTGATCTCTTCCTCCAAAAACCTCACATCTTCAACGGGGTCGTGACTGCCTGCATCCATCTCTTGGCCATCAGCGTCCAAGGCTCCGCTAGCGTCAACAATATGAATCAGAACATCTGCCTGTCTAAGGTCGTCCAGAAACTGATTACCCATTCCCCGCCCCGCATGAGCGCCTGGTACTAAACCCGGCACGTCAATCATCTTAATGGGAACAAGCCTGATGCCATCAATACAAATCGAGTTCTGTGGGTTATCTGTCACATCGAAGTCTCTACATGCGCACTGCGTTCGCACATGAGTCACGCCCACATTGGCCTCAATTGTTGTGAATGGATAACTCCCTACCTTGAAATCGGTCATACAAGCAGCATTTGTGAAAGATGTTTTGCCACATGAGGGCTTGCCAACTATACCAACACTGAATCCCATCGTGACTCACTTCCCTTGTACATCACTAGATTGCTCATCCTACATGATAAATCATTACTCTAGCGTCTGGATAACCCATTCTCCTCTCTCGGCAACCCACGCGCTTCTTTCGTTCCATACCAATGAGTTTTTATGAATCCAGATTCACAACCTAGTATGAATCCTGATTCATTATACGGTGTGTGAAAAATGACGAAAATCTGTATAACCTCCCAAGGTAACGACCTATCTGCTCCCATCGATCCTCGGTTTGGTAGATGCGCTTACTTTATTATCGCCGACTCAGAAACCATGCAATTCGAGGCTATCTCTAACTCAGCCATGAATGCCTCTGGCGGCGCCGGTATCCAAGCCGCACAAACGGTTGCATCAATGGGTGTGGAAGCCGTACTTACTGGTAATGTAGGCCCAAACGCCTATCCTGCCCTTCAGAATGCTGGAATTGAAATCATGACTGGCGTTTCGGGTACAGTTAAGGATGCAATCGAGAGCTTTAAGCAAGGGTCGCTGACTAAGCTTGCTACTGCAGGACCGACCCAAAAGGGCTACGGATCTGGAATGGGTGGCGGCATGGGCCGCGGTGGCGGGCGTGGTCGCGGCGGAGGACGTGGTGGTGGACGTGGCGGCGGTGGAGGTCGCGGTAGGTGGTAGAAATGACGAGTAAAATCCTAATCCCAAGTGATGATTCAGAAGGAAAAGTGGTTGCTGCGCATTTTGGTCGCGCTCAATACTTCGCGGTATTTGATTTGAACGACGATGGTTCGGTTTCTGCTAAAACGGTTCATGCCAATACTAGCGAACACGCTGGCGGTAGAGGACATGCACACGATAATGTACTGCGCTACCAACCCAACGTCATTATCGTAAGCGGTATGGGTCCCCGAGGAATCAGAAGTTTTGAGAGTCAAGATATCGCTGTCCTTAGGGCAAACACCCATTCAGTCGATGACGTCGTAGCCTCCTTTGTCAAGCGAGAGCTTGAAGAGCTCACGGAAGGCTGTGCAGATGCACAGCACAAGTAGACAGCAATCAAACTGTGGAGAAGTATATACTGTTGATTGTTGCAGTGGCTAGTGGAAAGGGTGGTACAGGCAAGACCACCGTGGCAGTAAATCTTGCTCTCTCAATCGGAAGTGCAAGGCTGCTTGATTGTGATGTTGAGGAACCGAATGCGCATACTCTGCTTCATCCTGCAGATATTGAATCAGTTCCCGTATTATCTCCGACGCCAGTGATTGACTCTGAGAAGTGCACATTATGTGGAAAATGTGCTGAATTCTGTGAGTTCAATGCACTTTTTGTGGGAAAAACAGATGTTCTTGTCTATGGGGAACTCTGCCATTCTTGTGGTGGCTGCACACTTGTTTGCCCTGAGAAGGCTATCACCGAAGTCGGAAGGCAGGTCGGTGAGGTACACTCAGCTGACGTTGGCAAGATTAGATTGGTCTATGGCGCCCTGAAGGTGGGAGAACCCATCGCTACCACCTTGATTAAGGCGGTAAAGAATGAGATAGATCCAAAGGTTATCAATATCCTAGATGCTCCCCCGGGAACTTCCTGTCCTGTGATTGAGGTCATGAGGGACAGTGACTACTTGATTCTCGTTACAGAGCCAACGCCGTTCGGACTTCACGATTTGGCAATGACTGTCGATGTGGTTCAGAAACTGGAAATTCCATACGGTTTGATAGTGAATAGAGCTGGCATTGGCGACGACAAGGTTCGCGAGTATTGTGCAGAACAAAACATACCAATACTTCTTGAGATTCCCTTTGACAGGAAGATTGCCGAGTTGTATTCCAGAGGAGTGCCTTTTGTTTTGGAGATGCCCGAATGGTCAAAGAAATTCAGAGCAGTATTCGAAGAGATTAGGGCGGCGATCTAAGATGGTCGTTGAGATTGCCATCGTAAGTGGGAAGGGCGGCACGGGAAAGACAACGATAGCTGCTGCTTTCGCAGCCATTGCAGACAACTTAGTACTGGCGGACTGCGATGTCGATGCGCCCGATCTACATATTCTCCTTCATCCGGAAATTATAACCAAAACGGATTTTGTTGGCTCCAAAGTCGCTTACATAGACCCAGAACTATGTACTGAATGTGGTTTGTGTTCGGAGCATTGCCGCTTTGAGGCTGCACACCCTCCGGAGATTGATAGAATGGCATGTGAGGGCTGTAGTGTCTGTGCCTTTGTATGTCCTGAGCATGCAATAGAGATGAACGACCGCGTGTCTGGACATCTATTCGAGTCAACCACGCACTTCGGGCCTATGTCTCATGCAAAGCTGCTGCCTGGTGAAGGCAACTCAGGAAAGCTAGTCACGGATGTGAGACAGCTTGGCATAAAGCTCGCGTCGGCCTCTGGAAGAGAGAGAATCCTTATCGATGGGTCTCCGGGAATTGGATGCCCAGTAATTGCAACAGTCACTGGACTCACCATGGGGGTTGTCGTTACTGAGCCTACACTCAGCGGCGTTCACGATATGAAGCGCATTCTATCTTTGCTGCAGCGCTTCAACGTGAAATCCGGAGTGATAATCAATAAGTATGACATCAACATAGAAAACACAGAGCAGATTGAGAAGTACTGTGCAAGCATTGGAGTTACAGTTCTCGGTCGTGTTCCATTCGATCGGACCATGACAAAATCAATGGTCGCCGCAAAGACAGTGCCTGAGTTCGCCCCCAAGCACGAACTCACAGAGGTCCTGACTAGGATCTGGGGTAGAATCGAAGAGAGCCTACCCAAATAAGAAGCAGGAGCGAAGGTGGGACTAATCCCCCTCCGCTTTTCGTTTATTGCTGCTCTAGTTCCTTCATTCTCTCTTCTATTCGAGAGAGAGTTGCCTGCAACGACTTCAGCTGGGCTTCCATCATGTCCTTCTGCTGCTGCAGTGTCTGAATGTTACTAGCAACAACTGGTTGCGCAGCAGGGCTGCTTCCTACAGCTGTATTCCAGTAACCTAGACTCCAGCAGGAGCCCGGCCCATAGAGCCAACCCGGTCTCTCCCATGGAGGGAGATGACTGAACGGTCCATTGCCTGGCCAACGACCTCTACCGCCGCCACCACGACCGCCTCTGCGACCATAACCACCATATGCCATTTTTCAATTCACCTTCAAGTTCTTATTTTTGTGCATATACACAACATTATTTCTGTGCATAGGAACGAATTTAAGTATGTCGCTTATGATGACTAACGGCGCGGCGACTCATGCAAATTGAATACCGCATGTGGGTGAACTCAATGCATAGAAGACGAAGGGGTCAAAGAGGTAGGTTTCCAATTCAACCTAACATCAAAGAACATCCTATGGCACGCCGGATGAATCCTGAACCTTTAGTAGATGATAGAGCATTATACCTAGATCTTGCGGAAGCTGAAACTCTCAGGTTAGTCGATTTGGAAGGGCTGTACCAAGAGCAAGCCGGAGTGGTCATGGGTGTATCCAGGGGCACAATATGGCGGCTTCTCTTCAGTGCGCGACAGAAGGTGGTGCGGTCAATCTATGAGGGGCGCCCGTTGGTGATTGGACTTCCTGACAGTCCCGATGAGAATTGAGTGACCCTCTTGCAGCCGTGGAATGGTGTGTAATCCATGTTGTCCGTTTGTTAAGTACCAGCAGCAAAATCGTTACCGTTGAGCGGCACGTTTCGATAGTCGAGCTACCTTGCTCCCTCTTACTTTTGCTAGGCCATGTTAAAACACCATTAGAGTTCATCCTAGAAGCACTCTGTCGTGCTACACTGGCTTATATGTAAGGTTTCAAAGGTAACATTGGAGAGGAACGCGATTCAGTCTAGTGTGTCTAGCCATCCGGTAATGGTCGATGAGTTTGTTCTACTGCGCAGACCAGCTGTTCCTCGCTTTTGGGATTCTGAAGCAAAGCCGCATGTTGCCGCCATACTGGATGACCCTGTGACTGGAAAAAAGATGCGGTACTATCTGTCTAACTTTCCTCAGGGCAATGTCACAGGTCGCATACCGCTTGAGGTCGTTGATATAGACGCACTTGGGTTTGCTGAAGGCACCGGCCTTGAGGTTCGATTTGATGACATGAGATCCAATCTATACAAGCTAGAGCTTGTTGAAAATGTTCCGTGCTGGCGATGGGTAGGCCGCAGTAGAGGACTGCAGGATGTTGAATACCCTCCGTCCATTGAAAGAGCGTGGGGGAATCTTGTGTACGATGCCACAGCTGGAACAGATGAGCTCATAGCGAAATAGACCGTTCTCTCACTTGACTAGCATTTTCATGAGATTCAGTATTTGCACCAGATATTTGCTATGCTGGAAATGGTAGCGGGTGGTCGATTCGGATGGCTAATATCGAAGCTATGGGCCCTACGAGATGCGAAGGTGTGCGAACGCCCTTCTGGGCAACATTCATCTCCTTATGATAGCACATAATTATGGACATGATTGGGCGTTACACAATCACTTGGTATAATTCTGTTCGCCTTGCTGCTTCGAGTTTGACATCTATGAACGCATCGACACGGCATCAAAAGCGGAGATGAAAGTCATGAAGATTCCATGGGACTGGGACTCCAAGGCGATACAAATAGTCACTTTGCTCGTGATAGTGCTCCTCCTGTTTGCGCCGTTATTCTTTGGTCTGTACGTAATCTACGTGAATCCTCCTCTGGCAAGAGGAGAATACGGTGGTGAAGACACGTTCGTCAGCTCTCTAGACCCTAGTGGACATTCGACAGACCCAATTATCAGAATCAGCAATTATACGGATAACGGTCCTGAAACAGTCGAGATTGGCTTCTTTGAATTTGATTACATACCTTTACCAGGTGGAGGATCTGTCGTTGATGTGTATTTCAGTTTCTCTTGCGACGAGGTATTATCAGGTGGTTTGGTCCTATTCCACACCATAGAAAATGAGAGTCTGTGGAGTCCTTTCGTCACCGATCTTGAGAATCTGACTTACGCGAGCATGCCTTCGTATCACTCAACGCCATTTTCCACGACTGATGTGGCCGCAAACGGAACCTACACAGTAAAACTCTCTTCGCCCGGCGGACCTGTCGAGAATCATCTTTCCGCAGTTGTAGTGGTTGTAATTACTGCTGAACAAGGAGTTCGGCTCCTGCTAGATTCCCTTGAATCGTCTGTGGAGTCACGTAGACCGCGGATGATTGTGTACCAAACAATCGGAATCATGATCCGGAATCCTTTGGTATACTATCTACATCCTTTGTCCTTAGTGCCTGTACTCGCCGCAGCCATCTTGTCGAAAGTTCTCTATCAAAAGGTCAGAGCCCGGAAAACCGCTTTCACACCCAGCTAGCCGCTGGACATCGCAGCGATACCTACCGGTTTGAGGTCGAGCTGTCCGAGCATGAAGTTGTGAGTATAGCGAAGTAGCTTCTGTCAACTTCATCTGTGTAGAAGAAATGGTAACGGGTGAATGACTCGGTCTGAATAATGAAGGCCCCAACTTATCACTCGATGATCCATAGATTGGTGCGATAATCACCGGTCCCGTGATCACTACGCCTTTCTTGCCAAACGCAGCAAGCCTATTCAGGTTTCAGATCTAAGAGGGATTCATAGTGGTGAAAGTGAATCGCCGAGTGATCAGATGGAGAGCAATCGCTGGTACGATGGCAGTCCTATTTCTTGCAACGGGCACTGCGACCATGCTCTACAGCCATGCATTTGATCGCTCTGGTATTCAAGCTGTTGACTTCTGGTGGCAGTCCGAGGGATCTGCTCATACTTCCACCAAGGTCAACCTCACATCAACAGAGCCGATGGTCGATATTGTGGTCCGGGCATGCCGGCTCGAAGCACACCTCAATACAAGTGGTAATGTTGTATCAGCCTTGCTTTTCAATGAAACAGGCCATCTTCTTGTCAATCTGAGTAGAGTGGTTGGAGAGAGAATCACCGGACTCACTTGGCCGCAGGAATCTCCATCCGGGTGGGTTCAGCAGCAGAACTATACGATTTCACTCATCTGGGAGGGAGTAAATACCACCGTTGAGATCAACTATTGGACCTATTATGTTGGACATGCTGATGCCTCTGTCGATTCATTCTTGCCCGAATACTTCGTGTTCTTATCTATTGGTAGTGCCCTGGTCACAGCTGGCGCGATATTGGCATGGACTCTATATCTGCACGTCCTGATCTTAGACCAGATAATTGAACCTGCAAGCGATCTGCAACGGTCTATCATTGTCACGGCAATCCTAACAGGCGCAATCGCATTCTTGGCGCCTTTTGCGATTGCTGGACTCCCAAATCCGGGGTACGAGCTTGTCATCAGCGCGATGGCATGGAGCTGGCGTATCGAAGGTGTTCTCTTTCCCAACAAGCTACAGCTGTGGGTGGTCACTATGCCATTAATCCTGCTCAGATTCGCATTCGTTCGCGAATTGGTCAGATATCGGCTTGATGCAACTTCAGGAAGGCGGTTCGTCGTCATCGGAGCTCTGAGTGAGGTTCCTCTCCTGATTGTACCAGCAATCCTTGCGTTTGCCTATCCTCTCAGTATCATTGGCCGCATGTGGGCATATCCTGTTCCTACACTGCTTATTACGGGACTAGTCCTTGCAATTGCAGGTCGAACGAATGCTGATTGAGAAGACGAGCTGGTAAATAGTAAAAGAAATGGTAGCGGGTGGTCGATTCGAATGGCTTTTTCCTTTCCTAGCAAATCAGTCTAAATTTTGGATAGACTACTGGTCCATCTGTTACAGGAGAGTGACTAGCGAATAATTTCCAATTGCTCCTTCTCAATCCCCTTGACAATCTCGAGGATTTGTCTTCCTCTAGCGCTTATCCTGTAGAAGTCACCCGCTTCAGTGAATACATGATCTACAAGTGCAAGTCTGTCTAGGTTTGCAACTACTCTTGAAACCTGTGGATTGTGTGAGGCTTTCAACGCTTTTTTCAAACTGGTGAACGTCATCTTGCTCTCACCTAATGATTCCAACATTTTCAATGACCACTTATGATTCAACACTTCTTTCAATACATCAACAGTATTGGTCATTTCAACCACACAACCAGTAACATTAACGTTACCATCAGTAACAATAACGTTACTTGGCGATTTAAGTATATCCATTGATTCATACAAGGTTATAGCGTGGCAAGAGCGATGTTTCGTAAGGAATTCAGTGAACAGGGCAAAGCAGAAGATCAAAACATCGCCCTCTGGAAACTTGATTACGTTGTCTTTCTTCTTGGCTCCGGTTTTCCCCCAGAAGCCTTGGAATTCAGAAAGAAAACAGGGAATGCGCTCAAGGACCGAGGATACAGTATTCTTGTAATGGAGGAGCTAGATGGGGCTCCGATTGAAGGTGACAGCAAGGAGCTTGCAAACGAGAAGTTTCGGCGAATACTGGAGAACTACAGACCGAACTTGTTTCTAATTCTGGTTAGCCAGAGTCTGCCAGCTGCCAGTGGGGTGACCTACGAGATCGCCACACTTGTTGAAAGATATGGAATCAAGAAGGCAAGTGGCATGATTCGTATGTGTGCCAAGAAGGGCGTGGATATGAACCGTGTCTACCCAACATACGTTCGTGAACTCGAGGAAATTCTCATCAGGGTGTATGATGGCGACTTTGATGATATGCTCTCTGTCCTAGAGAACACGATTATTGATTCAATTACACAAGCCCATAGCATACCGTAGTTGCACTGTACTGGATCATTCCGAAAACACCTTCCCTAACAATTAACCCTGCAGTGTGGAATGAATCCTGTCAACCTCAACCGAGTAGAAGAAATGGTAGCGGGTGGTAGTTTTTGAGCGCATTTATGAGCGGTCTGGAATATAGTGTAGGGGGTATGAACAGTGCGATATGGCTTGGTCGCAGCAGGAGTTGTCATTCTGGCACTTGTAGTAGCTATACCCTTGTACTTGTCGTATCAATTCAGTGTGGTCGAATCCGAGTTGGAGATCTTTGATGGAGAAATGTATTGGGGCACAAATAGCGAAGGTCGCTGGGATGTTCACTTCCCTACTCAATCGACCAACTGGACCATTGAGATTGACATAATGTCGCCAGAAGACAGCTTTGACTTTGTAGTCGCTTATGGCCTTTTCTCCTGGGACGAGTACCAGAGTAGGAGCGAAGATCACTACAGTGTCATCTATCTAGAGAGAATCAATGTATCAGAAATCACGGAAAAAATTTCGATGGACCTTCGACCACATCAAACCGGAATCAGAATCTTGCGTCGAAGTCATGAGAGCGGCTTAACCCTGACAGGGCACATTGTAGCACGATGTCTTGCCCCCAGATGGGCACGTTGGGATCCCCAGTAGCGCTGATTCATTCGCTGACCTGCGTTGAGCAAATTGTGTAGCTGTTAATGCATTGGGCTATGCCGCCTATGAGTCATATCGAGGAGAAATGGTAGCGGGTGGTCGATTCGAGAGAAATAGCACATAAACCCGTCCCGAGTAGACAGGAATTGAAGAAGACATGCACACAGCAAAGCTATTGCTTCAGACGGCTAGGATTGCTGGATATTGCCTATGAAACTCATGTAGTACTGGTTCATTTGTTGCTCAGAACAAAGGAACTTAAGGCGATGACCACACTGGTAAACTGAGAGCGTGAAATCGCCGGGAGATTTGTACATGTCTGAGAAACCCGCAACTCCTCTTGCCAAGGATAACCCGGTCAATCCTCTGGTTGTCGGGATCATGATGGCTCTTGTCGCTCTCCTTGCACCACTTATGTTTTCTTTTACCTTCCACGATGGCCTGTGTTTTGGTGTGCTTGCAGTTCTCTGGGGCTTCACTTTGACGCCCTGGGGCACGCGTCTGGAAACGTCAGATACTTTCACTTTCGCTATATTGATGCCCTTTGGTCTCCTCCGACTAGCCTACGCCTGTCAGATGGTCCGACTCTACATGGCGCGAACGACCAAGAAGCGCACATTGGCACTTGGCATCGTGAGTGAGCTTCCCATTACGATTCTCCTCGTACCAATTTTCATCATGTTGCTTCTGCATCCGGATGGTCCAATGGTGCTGTTTGGGCCCACTTTCATTCTCCTGATAGTCGGCATCCTCATTATCAGATTGAAACCCCCTCCCAAACCTCCTGAGATATGGGAGGAGATGCCCGAGGAAAAACCTTGGTTGGTGGAGGAATCAACGAATGCCTGAGGTTACGATCATAAGATAGAGCGATGCAAGTGAAAGATATGCATAGTCGATTTGTAGGGCTCTTGGAAGCGGGGTCAGTTCAATTCGCCTCCTAGTGCCTATTCTGGCCTCGTAAAGAAGAAATGGTAGCGGGTGATTGATTCAGATGGCCAATCTCAAGGCTATGAGCCCTGCGAGATGCGAAGTGGTGCGATCTCCTTTCGGGCAACACTCATCTCCTTATGATACCACATGGTTATGGACATGATTGGGTGTTACACAATCGCCTGGCATGATTCTGTTCGCCCTGCTGCTTCGAGTTCGAAATTTATGAATGCGTCGACACGGCACAAAAAGCGGAGATGAAGGTCATGAAGATTTCGTGGGACTGGGACTCCAAGGCGATACAGATAGTCACTTTGCTCGTGATAGTACTCCTCCTGTTTGTGCCGTTATTCTTTGGTTTGTACATACTCTACGAGAATCCTCCTCTGTCACGTGTAGAATATGGTGGTGAAGACACATTCGTCAGCTCTCTTGAACCAGGCGAACACTCGACAGACCCAATTATTAGAATCAGCAACTACACGGATAACGGCCATGAAACAGTCGAGATTGGAATCTTTGAATTCTACCATTTGATTCCGCTAGGTACCAGTCCTGCCGTTGATGTGTATTTCCGTTTCTCTTGCAGCGAGGTGTTATCTGGAGGTTTGGTCCTATTTCACACCATAGAAAACGAGAGTCTTTGGAGTCCTTTCGTCACCAATCTTGAGAATCTGACTTACGCGAGCATGCCTTCGTATCATTCAACACCATTCA
>JAUWOA010000162.1 GCA_030612365.1 Candidatus Thorarchaeota archaeon | reverse complement strand
GGACAGCTGGAGCAAGTATACGACCTGCCCGCCAGTGTCCGTCCTACCTAGCTGAGGTTCGAAATCAACGTAGCCATGTGTGCTTAACATGCAAATACTCTTGATCTCCGTTCTTGTCAGTCTAGGTCACCTCCCATGCCTCAGATATCGTTAGCATCAATCACTGCTTTATGGGTTCTGCCCAGTCCAAGTGAAAGGCTTGGAGTAGAGGCACTTCGATTGCGAGCTTAGACCAGCTCTTCGTCCTCCGCCCGCCATGAAGGATACACTATGCACAGGAACACAAGGTCGGTATCACCTGTGTTCTCTATGTATTGTATTGCGTCTGGGGGAACGTATATCGTATCGCTGGGACCTACATCCTCAGACTCCTCATCAACATACATGCGTCCGCTCCCTTTGAGAATGTAGTATATCTCTGAGGATGTCTTGATTCTATGAGATAGTGAGGCATTACCCGGTTTGACGATTGCATGCGCAATGCTGTAGTCTAGTTTCAGATTTGCTTCATCGTGGAGGGGATTGATGATCTCGCGAAGAATTGTATCATCGATGGCAGTGATTTCTTGAAGGTCATCAAGACGCCGAACAAGCATGGTTCATTTCTTCCTGTGGAAATCTATACCTAACGGGACTCCTTTTGTGCCCCGTGTATCCAAGCTGTCGGAACAACGACACCAAGGACGGCCCTCTGTGTGAGTGCAGTTGGCCTAAAAACCCGTTGAAGGCGTCGATTTAGCCCTGTTCCGTGTGAATTTGGTTCGCAGAAATGAGTAGGACTATCTGAGAGAGTCTGTTTCCGTTTTCCACTTCGCCAGAACAATTACGATTACCATAAGAGAGGGCAATGTCACGACCCAGTGAGCGAGATTCACATTTTTGAGTATCTCAAAAAGGTCAGGAAGGGGGGCATAAGTGGGATCACTTGTGGTGGTGATGATGGATGTGTCGGGCTGCTCAGCTGTGTAGAAGTAGTTGTCATTTCTTGTCAGCTCGATGAATTCGCCCGCGACATATTCAGAAACGTAGAATGGACCAGAGGTTACCATCGTTTCTACAGGAGGATTGGGACTCCATTCAGCCCAGTCCTCAATCTCCTGCATGATATGCTTCGGAAAGATTGGCTTGAATGCGACGCCGTGCAGATGCCAGTAGGACTCAGTGTTAAACTCCACAACGACTGTGTAGGGAGATGAAGCATATGCTGTACTCATGTTCAGCAGGTCTAGCCAATATCTGTTTCCAGGTGCGTCTCTTAGGAAGTTCAGTGAGAATGTGACATCTGCAGCTGTTAATGGGGTACCATCAGTCCAATTGGCATTCTGAAGTAATTGAAAGGTGAATTGGGTATGTCCTGCAGGGATTGCGGCATTTTCAGCATGCGTTTCAGCCAAGTATGACTCAGCCAGCCACATCATGTCATTGCCTTCGGGATCAAGGGTCATCATGCTGTCATAGAGCTCGGTTAACACTTGGATGGTATAAGCTGAGCTAGCACCCAACAAGTTGAATGTGTTGAGGTCGAGCGAGTTGCTCCAACGGAATGTTCCGCCGAACGGACCACCTTGGTCAGCCTTTAGATGAACTTTCTTGTTCGTCCAACTGCCGGGAACTCCATCAGCCCAATCGTTAATGTGACCCTCGAACTTATCGGTTCTGAAAGCAGACAGCAAGATGTTCTCATAGCAGATGATCATGGGACACTCGTACACCCAGACCCTCTGCATCTCAATTGCGGCCTCATAGACATCATCGTAATCTGTTGAGTAGAGGAGCTGTTCTCTCCAAGCGTCATAGCTTGTGTTCTGGAAATTCGGGAAGTTGAAGAATGGCTCGTCAGCATATTCCGACCAAAACTCATAGGCAAGCCAATCGACATCGAGACCTCTAAAATTGCGGGCTAGGAAGCAGATATCATAGTCATCATGAGAACGCAGGCGATACATATAGCCGTACCAATCATCTGGCACGACTGTAGCTTTGACATGCAATGTTTGAAGAGATTCTTCCAAAGCGTGCGATATTTCAATGGCAAGTGATGTTTCGAAACATTCGATGCGTACATTCAGGATGGACCCATCAGGAGACTCTCTGTAGCCATCGAGATTGATGTCTACAAAGCCTGCCGCATCAAGTAGGCTATTCGCAAGCGCTATGCTAGCATTGTAGTACGAGTAGGGTAACTGTCCCTCGATTGAGAAGGGGTTGACCAGAGGGATGCAGGAGTCCAAAGGAAACGAGAGAGTGTCGAATATGTCCTCGGAGATTGCCTCCTTGTCGAGAGCGAATGCCATTGCACGTCTGAATGCGGTGATGTTGAAGGGATACTTGGCACAGTTAATGGTGAAGAAGCCATAGCCGTTGCGAAGAGTTGTTGAAGTTTCGATGTTCTCTGCAGATTCGAGAACTTCCAAGAAGATTGGGTCGACGGTGTCATCAATGACATCTATTTCATCATTCATGAGTGCAAGGACTCGCTGGTCCTCCTGTGTTATCACGTTGAACACAAGCTTGTCAACGAAGGGACCTGACTTGAGAGGCGTATCAAATAGCTGTGCCATTACTGGCACTTGTGGGACACCAAGTAGGACAATGATGAGCACAACGAGAAGAAAGCACCCACCATGAGATTTGCCACCGACCATGTTGTCGATCCCCTCGAACACTTGCAGAAGCAGATTCTACAGCGCGATGCCGGGACGAATTGCTTCTTTTGTGTCTACAAGTACATGGAAGTGTCATAGGGTTATTGGTTCCAGCGGAAGAGCCAGTCATCACCTTGAGGGTTCAGAAGTCGGGGGCTTTCTTACTGCCCCATTTTGGTATCTTTTCCATAGCAGGAACGTAGCCATCAAGCACATGCCTGCCGAGAATGAGCCGTTGTATCTCGCTTGTACCCTCGTAAATCTGATAGAGCTTTGCATCCCGAAACAGCTTCTCAAGTGGATACTGGTCGATGTACCCGTACCCGCCGTGGATTTGTAGAGCTTCACCGGCAACTTCCATTGCAGCGTCTGTAGCATATGCCTTGGCCACGCTAGCAGGGACTGTAGCATTTTCACCCTTATCAGCGGTCCACGCGGCCTTGAGGTACAATGCACGAGATGCCTCGATTTTCATGTACATCTCGGCTAATTTGAACTGGATTACGTCGAATTTTCGCAGTTTTTTCGTGAAAACCTCTCTCTTGTCCACATACGCCCTAGCATACTCCATTGCTGCTCTAGCAAGACCAGTGGAGAAAGCGGCAATCGCGGGCCTAGTCATTGAAAAGGTCTGCATGGCAATTGAGAAGCCCATTCCCTCTGATCCCAATAGATTCTCTGCTGGCACCTTGGCATCCTTGAATATGACTGAGGAAGTCGTGGATGCGCGATGTCCCATCTTCTCCACAGGCGGGCCCGTTCTCACTCCAGGTGTATCGGCGTCGACTATGAAAGCACAAAGAGCCTTGTGTCGTTCACTGGGATCCAGACTAGCAAAGACTGTAAAATAGTCAGCATATGGTGCATTCGTAATCCAGAACTTCGAACCGTTCAGTACGTAATCACTGCCCACTTTCTGCGCCCGCGTTCTTATGCCAGCAACATCACTGCCCATGTACGGTTCAGAGCACGCAAAGCTAACGAATCTTAGATCTTCAGTGAGGGGCTTCAGATACTTCTCCTTCTGTTCATGATTCCCCGCAACCAGAATCGGTTCCGCACCAAGATTATTGACATAGATGCTTGTGGTCATTCCCGGACAACCTGCGGCCATCTCCTCAACGACAATGCATTGATCTAGGATTCCCAGTCCAGGCCCCCCATACTCTTTTGGAATTCCAAGGTTCATCAACCCAGAC
>JAUWOA010000081.1 GCA_030612365.1 Candidatus Thorarchaeota archaeon | reverse complement strand
ATAGATTGATGTGTTCCCAGTAACAAAAGCACTGTTTTATCACTGTTTTGAGCCATTTATTATTCGAAGATTCGGTGTCAGGAGCAGCTAACTATGGTGGCGAGGGCATATCGCAATGGGGTCGCTCTCATGGCACTTGCTCTGCTTTTGCTCCTATTTGTTCTCCCCGCGCCTGTTCTTGCGCAACCACCACCTGGGGGTCCGAAGAACGGTCCCTATGTCGATAGGATACGATACGATATCATTCCAGACCCAATAGATGAGAAAACAGCACTTCTAAATGATGAAATCGATCTGATAGGATGTCCGGTGGACCCTTATCTTTTCGACATGGCGATACCCATAGATGACATAGAGCTTTTTTCGATTCTGGCCAATGGATACGAATACGTTTGCATCAACTGCGCAAAGTATCCCTACAATATCACATCCTTCAGAAGAGCCCTTAGCTTTGCTCTCGATAAGACGGGAATCTGTTATGACATCATGAATGGACAAGCTACTCCTCTGGATGCCTGTGTGCCAGCTTTGAACCCCCTCTCGATTGAAGGACAGATACCCTATTCCTACTATAGCAAGAACCTATTCGAGGGTAACTCTCTCCTTGACAATGCGGGATTCGAAGATATAGACTACGACGGATTGCGAGAAGCGCCTGATGGCTCCAATTTCAGTGTCTGCGTACAAACAGGCAATTCATCGATAATCGATGTTACGGTTGGACAGTTTGTCGTCGACGCTCTGCATGGTCTTCAGGTTGATGCAGCCCTCACCATAACCTCCGATTTGGACTATATCCTACGGAGCGGTGGCATTCGGCTTCTTGACTACGATATGTACGTCTATCAGAAAGCCTTTGACGATTACGACGTTGATTGGCTGGCCTATGAATTCTGGTCGGGGAACGCAG
Organism: Candidatus Thorarchaeota archaeon; assembly: GCA_030612365.1. GTDB lineage: Archaea > Asgardarchaeota > Thorarchaeia > Thorarchaeales > Thorarchaeaceae > WTCK01. The sequence continues at coordinate 7,699 of JAUWOA010000081.1, read as the reverse complement.
ACGACCTTTACTTGAATCATCCGAGCTTCAGAAATGCAACTTACGACTCTTGGAGCAACATACTGCTGAATTCGACTGATATGTGGGATCTTATGTTAGCCGCTCATGAGCTACAGAAGATCGTCGCTTACGAATGTCCAATCATTCCCGTTTTTAATGACATCCTGTATTATGTCTGCAGAACTGACAGATATGAGGGGCACGTCAACGATATTGTAGCCGGTGTGCCTGGTTGGTGGACCAATTATAAGATACACCTTAAGGCAGATGCAGGAGGCCCTTGGGGAGGCACATTCAGACGTAGCATTCCACATGACGTCAGCAGTTTCAACTTCATGATCACTAGCGACCCCTATGATATGAACATTTTCGAGATGCTGTACGATAGTCTTTTGAAACAAGATGCTAATGGCCTTGATTTCCTGTGGCTTGCTGAAACATTCTTGGCTGAAACGCATACTGACAATGCCGCAATCCCTGATGGGCATATCCGGTTCACCTTCAACTTGATCCAGAACGCAACGTGGACTGATGGCACGCCGTTGACGGCGGAAGATGCAGCATATACGATGAACTACTACCGCGATGCGCCTGGAAATCCGTACGGCTACGACCTGACTAATATGACTGTAGCATACGCTGAAACGACCTATACACTAATCGTTGAATTCAGTTCTGAGTCCTATTGGCATCTGTATGACATCAGCTACAAGCCCATCATCCCCAAGCATGTTTTCGAGGCGATTGGCCTCAATGATTGGAACCTCTGGAATCCACAACCCCCCGGGGAAATGATGGTGACATCAGGACCGTTCAACATCTCGGAATACGTTGAGGGGGAGTTCATCGAGCTTACGTTCAACCCCAATTACTTCTACATGTGGTGGCCTTGTGCTCCTAACTATACAACTTCGACGTCGATTCCTGACTTCAAACCTTTCTCGCCGCTGGAATGGCTAATCAATAATCTCAAGTCAATGTCACCTTTCGGTTGGGGAATCATTACATGTTCACTGATTGTGATTTTCACGGTCTTTTTCATAGGGCGACTAGAAATCCGAGAGAAGGGTTTCTAAATTCAATGCGGCAGGACATTCACTCCGCTATCGACGGCCCATGAATTCGTTTCTCGATGATTCGATTGATTGCAACCTCTCCAATGTCGCTGCAATAGGATGCTATTCTCTCCATGTGGAATAGAATCAATGCCTCATGTGGTCCATAGCTTCTCTTTGAGGCCTCTCGTTTAGAGAGTCTGACTGACATCCGCTTGGCACTGATCAACGCTTCGAATGCTTCCCTAGATGCTTTCGTGAGGGCGGTTCTACGTTTATCCCCCCGATTTGCCTCGGAACTGAAGAATGTATGAGTCGCCTCATCATAAGCCTTAGTGAGGGCTTTGCCTGACTTAGCAAGAAACGGATCGATTTCCTCAACGTTCGCAATTTCGTTAATGGCACCACATACATGGTCAGCTACTCTCTCGATGTACTTCGCTGCAAGACTGAAGTGAAGACAATCAGAGCGTGTTATCGAAATCCGACGCGCATAGGCAGGGTCGTGCAGGGCAATATGACAGAGTCGCTCGACAAAATATCGATGACGGTCAACATCATCGTCCCGACTTACAATTCTAGAGGTTTCCTCTGTTTCTCCAGTTTCTAGAGCCCGCAGAAGGCCCCCGAGCATGTATTTTGTTGTGGAGAATTGCCGTCTCAACACAGGCAGTACGACCTGCTTCTCACTTGTGTCACTGATTGTAATGCTTTTCTCATGCTCGTCCAGAATTTCGAAACCCGGTAGCTTCCTGATCCAGCTACTGATTCTTTCACGGGTCTTCATATCCAGAGGTTTAGACGTGCCAATATTGAGACCTTGCACTCCCACTATGTACGCTCCGACCAACAAGTTCTCGATTTGGTCCTTTATCACATCATCTATCTGAAATCGAAGATAATCCCTCTCCTTGGGTTTCGTGGGAGTGGGCGATATCAAAAGTGTGCCATCCGCCCCCTCCTGAATCCGAACCTCCGAATCACTTGTCAGGTTGTAGTCGGAACACTACTGCTTCGGCAGATAGACATAGAACGAATTGCGCACTTTGTTGAGTTTTCGAGTCGTTATCAACACAAATCCACCTTGTTACATGGACCGTCAGTGTGCAAACGATACGTCATATGAAACAAATGGTCTGCACTTGCATTAGTTAGGTTTTGTTAGGAGATAAATCAATCGCCGGAGCGACGATGGTGGCGCTATCGCCGCTCCGTGTCCCCCTACTAGGGAACTCCCCTCTCACGCTGTGCTATGACAATCTAATGCTATAATGCCTCGTCATATGATACATATGCTTCATTGTCGTACATTTACAATTCCTGCAACGCCTCTGAAATCACAATTATTCGGACGCGCAAGTCTGCTATGTATCTACAGAATGGAGTGAACTGCTTGAGCTTTAGATGATTGTGTCTCTCTCTTTGGCCTTCTTAACAACCTCAACAAGAAGCTCTGTGAATGCCTGATTGACATTGCGATTTTCAAGTGCGCTTGTTGTTATCAGTTTGAAACCTCTTGACTCAGCTTCCTGAACAATCTTGTCGGGCGGAATTGCCCGCTCCAAATCGACCTTGTTCTCCACTATGACAACAGGAACCTTTCCAGCGGCATTATACAGGTCACCAAGCCAGGAGTCAATACTTTCCAATGTGTCAGGACGCGTGATGTCCACAACGAAGAATGCTCCAGAAGCCTGTGCACAGTACTGTTCACGCAGAACGTTGAATGACTGCTGGCCGCCTAGATCCCAGATCACTAGTTTGTGCAAAGCATCCTCATATTGAACCATCTTGACATGGAGCATAGCCCCTATTGTACGTCCCACGTTCGGATCCAAACTATTGTAGACATATCGTTGGACTAGAGAGGTCTTCCCCACAGAGGAGTCCCCCAGAAAAACCAGTTTATGAATGAAATCAGGTCTCGCCTTGGTCATGTTCTTCAGCTTCCGATATCTTTTGTATATCCCCCGAATACTAAATCGGTTTGCGTCTTTGTGTACGAGCACGCCTGAGAATTTCTTTGGTCATCTTCTTGAATGCCTCTTCGACATTCGTATCCTCTTTTGCGCTCGTTCGTATCAAGTCTACTTCATACTTGTTAACAAGCGCTTTGATATTCTTCTTGGATATCGCTGTTTCAAGATCCACCTTATTCTCAAGCAACACTAACGGAATAGGTCCTGTGACGCCATAGAGAGCGTCAATCCACTCGTCAACACGCTCTATCGTTTCAGGTCGGGTGGTGTCGAAAACGAAGAACGCGCCGCTCGTATTTTGGTAGTACGCCTTGCGTAACTGTGCAAAGTCGTCTTGTCCCGCGATGTCCCACACAACCAGTTTCACCAAAACATCATCCTCGACCTGAATCATCTTGACGTGGATGTCAGTGCCGATAGTCGCAAGATAATCTCCTTCGAAGGAATCATAGACGTACCGACCAACAAGTGAGGTCTTTCCAACAGCTCCTTCCCCTAAGAAAACAAGCTTGAACAGATAGGCGATATTTTCTGGCAGGGCGTCTACTCTCCACTGGTTGACCCAATTATTTCTCCTGATGGGCACTCTTCTAATAACACTATCGCCATTAAATACCACTAGCTTGCTTAGCAATGACACATGGTCCGAAATCTAGGGTCTTTTCGCGAGGGAATCAACGAGCTTGCCGACTTCGATAAGACCATCCTTATCTTCTGCTTTCATGAAGAGGAACCTTGAGATGCGAACAATATGTTGTGCATCTTCATACTTGCCTTGAACCACAAGGAAACGTGCTTGCTTCAATCTCGCATTGCCCATTTCACCGTAGACATCTTTCGGATACTCGAACATATCCACATTAATGACTGAGCCACACGTAGTGCAAGTTGTAACATTTTCCAGTCCTCCGATGGGTGAAGGTGCCGGAGTTGCCGGTGTTATTGGAACCGCTGGAGCAACCGGGGTTTCTGGGATGGACTCTGGAGTAATCGGTGGCGCTACCTCAGCGGGCGCAGGTGCTGGATCTGAGTCATATCGTGTAGAGGTAAACTCATCTCCAAGTGTAGTTGGTACTTGCGGAGTGATTTCTGCGACAGCCATTACAGGCGCAGGTGTTGGTTGTTCAACAAGAGTAGATTTAGCTCCGAGTATCGAATGCTCCACGTCAGCAGGGGTGGGCATTGCTGGGGTTGTAAGGTACGCAGCCTCGGGAGGTAAGGGTTCCGAGCCCTCCATCAAGGTGGGGGCTGGTACTTCAGTGGCTGAATATTCCGCGGTCTGTTCTAGAAGCTCTTTGACTTCACTGGCTCTCAACATCCTTGATTCGATGATACCTGAGCCTGCAGCTTCATCAATCCCTACGTGTTCAGCTCTCTCAAATGCTTCACGCGCTTTCTCTAGCTCAGTCTTCCTTTTCGCTCCCTGCGCAGTTCTTACCCTGTCCCTTGAAACCTCACTTGGGCGCACCCATTGATCTCCGGTTGTCACCGAATCTTGGTCTGAGGCCGCTTGAGGTGCGGCAGCTGGTTGTGGTGTGGGCGGAGGGACAGGCGCCATAGGCGTCGGCTGAGATATGGTCGCTGGCTTTCTTGGCGCAATCAAAGAAGCCGCACATCGAATACAAAATTTGCGTGTTGGCTGATTAGCCTTGCCGCATTTGGGACATTCCCTCATGAGAATCACCTATGGCCTTAACCGGGCCAAGTTTCCATATGCATAATACCTGATAATGTTTTCTTGTCAAGAAACTCCCATACGAATTTGGAGCATTTCATGTTTGACGACGCTAGAATTGCATCCTTACAATCCTATTGTATCTGAAACCTTGAAAACAGTACATAGAGTCCTCACGGGGAACCGTCACAGAAATGCGTTCGAAGCTAGGTACACAAAGCAGTATTCAGATTTGTTTTCCAGCAAGGTGGGGGGTGGTTCGCACAAAGCTTATACCTAACGGGATGCCGGCTTCGCTTGTGTGGTACATTTGTGAGTGTATTGCGTCTGTTTCTACAAAGACTTCGCATTTAAGGCTTGAAATTGCGGGTATTACGGATTTGAGAAAAGCTACAATGGTTAAGAGGAAGGGAGGAAACGCAGATTCTCTAACCCTCAGCACTATTCCATAAATTTTGATTGTCAACTGCTTTATTCTTTCGCATTCTCCTGCAATATATTATAGTAACGACAATTAGTCCAATTAGTCCAATTGTTGCCACCATTCCAAAGAGAATACCACCAGTAAAATCAACTGGCGGCGCTTCTTGCAACAGTATCAGAACTTGCTTTATTTTATCAAGCATTCCCATTCCTTCCTGCCACAATGAGTGGGTCATTTGGTTTTATCATAATATTTCACAGAAACCTGTTTAGTGCCATTTTATAAATGGCACGCTCTGAAGTGTTGAGTTTGAAGAATAAAGAATAGAATAACCCAATCGCGTGCAATGTCATCAGGATCAGCAGGAAGAATTCGTATGATGTCCTTCATCTGCTTGATGGCATAGGGGAACGTAATGACGTATCTTTCATTAATGAAGCGAATATATCTTTCATGTATTGTTTCTATCCTGCAATGCTCGCAAGTGTAATCCCTTTGCGAGGGCGGTTCGCACAAAGCTTATACCTAGCGGAGTCTGTGTGCAATTGTCTGCTCCTTGAGGGAATGAAATGCCACGAAAAGACAAGCTGAGTGAAAAAGAAAAGTCCGCTCTGGAAGACGCATTACGCGGCGCGTCTGTTTCCGACTCAGAAGTATATGCGTTTGCAGAGGGCGTGGATGAAGCAGGAAAACCAATTCTTCCCACGGAAACGGGTGAGGACTTGCTCAGTGCTGCCGCCACTGCCTTAGAGTTCGTCGAGGGACTTGAATCCCCGCCTCCCAGACCCGGTTTAGTGAAAGATGGTGGGGCTGTGGTTGGCTTTGATGCCCTTTTATTGAAGTTGGAGCTACTAAGATCAGACATTACATCTCTACAACGAGGAGTGGTTGGTGTTTTTGCAGCTCAACTTCTTACATTCAGAGGAAAAGTTGTTGACCTCAAGTCAGCTATTTCCGAGGAGATGGTCGAAAGGCTCCGGATGAAGTTCTTCAAAAGCTTCATTGAATCGACTTTCGTTGATATTGTGGATAGTGAATTCGCAGCGCTTGAGAAGGACCTCGTTGATAAAATTGTGGAGCAAACACAGGATCGATTCAAAGACTTCGCATCTAGAGTTCGGGAATCCGAGATGGACCTCAGATCAACTATAGTGGAGCAGCAAAATGTAGTCCGCTCTTTCATGGAAAGTCTCGAGGAAGAAACTGCATCTCAACGAGCAGAACTTGTAGAGAAGCAGGCCGAGATAACTAATCTGGAAGCGAACATTAGAAAGCTTCAGGGCAGTATTGATGATACAGCTACTGTTGACGCGGCAGCCGAAGAGTTCAATCGCAAGATTTCTGACCTCGGTGCTCAGGTGATAGCTCTAAAAGATGAACTGCTGAAGAAAGAGGCTATCATTGATGAGAGGATGAAAGAAACACAAGCTGCAAGAGCAGAAGCCGCAGAAGTAAAACTCCAGTTGGGTGAATCTCAAAGCGAAGTGGAAGTCTACAAGTCTGAAGCCCAAGCAGCAAAGCAAGTGCCAAAGAAGTCAGTGGCAGAAATTGAGGCACTAGAGTCGAAAATCGAGCTAATTGAGAAGACGCTCATGGAAAAGCGTGAAGAGGTCGATGTTGGATCTACAAGGGTTAAGGACCTTGAGAGGAATTTGGAAACCGCACTGAAAGATAAAGATGCCGCAGAAGTGACTGCCAAGAAGCATAGTGATGAACTGAAATCCATTTCTGATAAGATCAAACGAGTAAAGGATCTGGAGCAAAGCGTTTACGACTATGAACATGAGCTGAAAGAATCACAAGAGCAAGTGCGCATCGTTGAGATGCAAAGGGAGGCTTTTGAAAAGGCTACTCGCTTGATGGAGAAAGAGAGAGATATTGCTCTTGAGATGAGAGATCTTTCAGATGAACGAACCAAGCGCTACATCAAGGTTCTGGGAATGGAAGCGAATACGAAGGTTCTGCTGCTTGTGGACGAAGTTGGCTCAGTCACATTTACTGAACTCGGCAAGTCATTGGGAGTTCCAGTGGGGTTGGCTACCAAGCACGCTAGGGAACTTGAGAAGCTAGGCGTGCTAAAGATAACGGGCGAAAAAGCAATCTCGACACTGAAGGAAGTCAAATTCGAGTAGAGAGAAGTTTCTTCGGACTGGGGCTTGAAGTTCTTTAGAATGATATCGACCTGTCGCCTTCATTGAAGGAGCTGACTATATCAGCCCAATACTTTGCCATCTTTTCAAGCGCGCTCGAGAAGCCCTTGATCAGTCTATACTCACCCATTCGTTTCTCTACTAGACCCACATCACGAAGTTTTCTCATGACCTTAACATAGAGACCCCTGCTTGTGTATACAAATTGCTGCCAGTCAGAATCCGGGATAACACCATCCGCCTTGACAATCTCATTGAGTATCTTGGCGGCTTGCTCAACCTGCATCTCGGTGAAGAAGATATACCTGAGTAAATGACGCGGGCTAATCAGTGAGGGCCGTCGGACAATCTCGATTTTGGTCATATCTGATAACCGTGTATGAGTGCGGGGGCTGCAATATGACATCACGTATTAC
>JAUWOA010000135.1 GCA_030612365.1 Candidatus Thorarchaeota archaeon | reverse complement strand
TGCCCCTCCTCAGTTGTGACTATCATCGACTTCATCGCAGGATTATCAATGAACTGGTTTCGAAGGTCAATCTTGTTACCGATCAGTACAACTGGTATTTTCTTGCCTGAATTCTTCCAACACTCTTCCAGCCAGTTCTTTATGTTATCGAAAGACGAGCGCTCCACCGTGGAGTAGACTGCCAGTGCTCCCTGGGAGCCTCTGTAGAAAGTGGAACGTACACTCTTGAAGTGGTCCTGACCTGCAAGATCCCAGATTTGTATGCTAACGTTATGCCCACCCGCGAGCTCCATTCGCTTGACTGCAAAATCAGCTCCAATCGTAATCATATAGTTGGCTCTGAATCCTTCACCCATGTAGGTTAGGCGCAGGCTTGTCTTCCCGACAGAACCATCGCCCATGAGTACAACTTTGAAGAGTGCGGTGACCATAGTATGAACTCCTCTCCGGGGGGTACAGTATAACGCTAGGGAATCTTCCGGGCATTTTAATCTATGCCGATTAGATGATGTAGGCACTAGAACCGGAGTTTTCGTGCACCTCTTACTTTCGGGAACCAGTCCGCCTCGGTGGTGTTCCCTCAGATAGACTGGAACCGTACGAAAAGACCACAACAAGACGCGTCATTGTGGTGTGCCGGACTAGTCCTGAGACCGCACGCCAACAATACCGGTGCGAGATGAAGCCAGTGGGAAGAACAGTACGGACATTCAGAGACGCTGTCGACATAGAAGAGGCTCGTTGGAAGCAGTTCAAACGCACCCTCAGACCCTCACAGAAGGAGTACTTGGACCGCATCTTCGAGAGTGCTAGGAAGTCAGCAGACGCAGGCACAATGATAGTCACACCGCGCATCGCAGAGGTCGTCCTCTTCTCGGCAATCATGGAGCTGCTCAAGGAGCTTGACAGTCTGGGAGAAAAGGTCACAAAGATTGAGCAGCAGATGAAGGAGACTACCCCCTGATGAAGATGGAGGGGTGGCTTCTCGATGCCAATGTGGACAGGGGGAATCGGGCACTCACACTCTGGATAAAGGTAGGAAAGAAGACACGAGGCTACACTTACCACAAGTTCCATCCCTCTGTATTCGTCAGAACTGACCTACTTGACGATCCGAAGTGGTCTGACATAGGTGCTCTGAAGACAGTACTAGAACACCCTGACGTGACAAGGACAGCCATTGTTCACAAATTTGTCAGCGTCTACGATGAGCAACCTAAACGGGTCCTACAGGTGTTCACGACACCGGATATGCACTGGAAGGTTGCGAGAGACCTCGAAACACTGCCCGGGGCAACTGTATTCCACTCGGACCTCAATCCAGTACAGCAGTTCTTCATCACTAACGAGATATTTCCATTCGGGCGAGTAGAGTTTGAGTTGGAAGGCAGTACAGTCACCGAAATCAAATGTCTAGACAGCCGAGAGGATGTCGAGTATGAAACTCCCGAACTAGAAGAGATGGGGATTGCGGCCTTCATTGACACACAGAGCATCTTCCCAGCAATGGAAGACCCAATACATCACATCGATGTCTATCACCGAGGCGAATTGATACTCATTCAGAACGATGACGAGCGGGAAACTCTTCTAGAACTTCAGAAGGTAATTGACAGCATTGACCCAGACGTGATAGTCACCCGGGGGGGTGATGAGCATCTGTTCGAGTACCTCACGATACGCGCGCATCTAAACAATGTGAAGCTCGCCTTCTCGCGCGATGGTACTACCCTCAACATCGTACGCAAGGAATCTCAATCGTTCTGGCAATACAATCAGGTCGTCTACAGAGCAGGCAATCAAGTGATGTTCAATGGCAGAATCCACATCGACCGCAGAGAGAGTCAGTACTACTCGCCCTCGGGTATGGAGGGGGTGATTGAGGGCTGCAGGTTGGCGTTCGCTCAACCTCAGAGGGTTGCTCGAATGTCAATTGGCAGTGTAAATGCGGCAGTACAGTACTATACTGCACACAAAATGGGAATCCTAATACCACCCGTCAAACGCAACCCTGAGTTCCTCAAGTCTGTGAACGAGCTTGCATCCATAGATCGAGGGGGGATGATTCTTCAACCAATGCCCGGCGTCTATGAGAATGTAGCGGAATGTGATTTCTCATCGATGTACCCCACATTGATGGTCACTAGAAACATCAGTCCTGAAACAATCTGTACGCGGACACAGTGTCCCTACGATTACAAGTACTGCATCGAAGTTCCAGACCTACGATTTCGACTCTGCAGTCGTAGAAGAGGAATTGTTGCAGAGGCATTGGAGATTGTGGTCAAGAAACGTGATGCGTTCAAGAAACTGATTGAGAAGGGCCACGACACACGGAAGTATGAACTGATGCAGAACACACTGAAAGGTGTGCTAGTTTCATGTTTCGGTTACCTTGGTTTCAAGAATGCTAGATTCGGCAGAGTTGAAGCACATACTGCTGTGACTGCATTTGCGCGCGATGTCATGCTCAAGACACGAGAGATTGGCGAAGCCATGGGCTTCAAGATGATCCATGGTATTGTGGATTCGTTATGGATTCAATCGGATGAAGAGATTGCATATGATAAGGTAGTGGAGTTCTGCAGACGTGTAACAGAAGCGGTCGATATCAAGATGTCTCCGAAAGGGGTCTACAGATGGATGGTCATTCCTTCATCAAGAATTCATCCGTCTATGGCACCATTGAATCGCTACTATGGTGTCTTCAAAAATGGAGGTATCAAGACTCGTGGAATAGAAACCAGACGCCGTGACACATGTCTCTTTGTAGGCGATTGCCAAAAGGTGATGATTAAGACACTTGCTCACGCCCTGAACAAGAAGGAGTTCTTAGAAAAAATACCGGTAGCCTATGCTGTATGTAGAGAGTATATCGAGAGATTGCATCGTGGAAACGTCGACCTCAGAGACCTCGTCTTGCATGCCCGACTCACTAGAGAACCCGGTGAATATCGTACTACATCAAGAGCATCGGTGGTAGCTCAACAGCTCATCAAATCAGGTAGAGAGCTGCATGCGGGACAGAAAGTAAATTACGTCTTGGTAGATGAGGATGCTAAAAGCCCCATTCGAAGAGTCAAGGCGTTGGAACTCTTTGATGAAACAACGAGATATGATCCTGAAGCGTATGATCAGCTTTGCATCAGAGCATTTGAGAATCTAATACCTGCTCAGCATCTTCAGGAATCGCACCTCGATGATGCAGACCAGCTCACACCATACCTATCTCAATAGGGGCGCAAGCAAATCTCATTCAGTGACTGCTTGTGCCTGCATGGCGATTCTAGGCTTCAGTTCTCGAACAGGTATACCAGTGGCTTTTGAAACTGTCAAGACGTCATCTGCTTCGGGTTTGATTGTGATTATACTCCCATCAGCAGCTCTGGAAACCTTAACACGGACCATGAACTCCTGCCCGTCAATAGACATCTTGCATACGATAGTTTCTCTTGAAGCCTTGAGTCGTTCCCAGACGGTATAGCGAATACCAAGTGTTCCGAGATGCTTCATCATGATCTCAGCGATGCCTTTGAGTCCGGCTTTTGCAGCAATGACTTTTACAATGAAACAAGGGCGGTTCTTCTTTCCGAAAGCGGGAATCATAACAACATCATAGGCCAGACCCTCTGATAGAAGAAGGTCGAAAAGGCTACCCATTGTTTCGCCATCAACGTCATCTACAGTTGTTTCAACAACAACAACTTCATCCGAACTCCAGTTATCGAGCACGTCAACTCGCTCCTGCTTAGCGGGCTTTCCCTTCTTTGACGTCCCTTTAGCAGGCTTAGGCGGCTTCTTTGTTGTAGGACCAATATCGCCAACCATGATTCTCATCATGTTTGGAATGTCACCAAGATCGCGAGTACCAAATCCTATCCCTTGGCGCATAGCCACAAATTCCCCTGGAGGCTCGCCAAACTTGTTAATGAGAATAGCGAGTATCGCAGCGCCCGTTGGAGTGAGAACCTCAGTATTCGCGGGTCCATTCACATAGGGAATATCATTGGCAACCAAAATCTCTGCAACTGCAGGTACAGGAACCTCGAGCGTACCATGTTCAGTCTGTATGGTTCCGGTGCCAACAGCAACATCTGTAGAGAAGAATTTCGCCGTTCCCAATAAGCCGGCTTTCTCCAACAAGTAGGCAGTACCGGCAATATCCAGGATGGTATCCACGGAACCAAGCTCGTGAAGATGAAGATCCTTGAGCGGTTGATCGTGTGCCCTGCTTTCCGCCTGAAATAGCTCATTCAACACCTTATCGCAGAAATTCCTTGCAACCTTTGATAGCTCGCACTCTTCTGCGATTGCGTTTAGCACCTCACGAAGTGAGTTGGGGGTTAATCGGATTCCTCTATCAAGTGTGACTTCTAGATGTTTTCCAGTGCGACCTTCGTGTGTCTTGCTTTGAATCCTGACTCGAATAGTTGGGTCGTAAATGAGTAAACTTGCCGCTATTGGCGTCAGGGCATCTTCCTCACCAATCAGGTCTATCAACGCAGAGAGAAACATATCTCCAGAGGCACCAGCAGTTGCGACGTCAATGAGAACATTCGATTTACTCATCAATTATTGCTCCATCTATCTTGCGAGCCTTCGAATCCAAGACGACTGAGGCACTAAATAACGTTACTCAAATGTACAGTGCTTTGGGTTGCTGTGACACCCATTGATGTGGTTTCAGACTTGTGTTTTCCCGCTCCGCCATTGCTCGAAGATGGCCATATACATACACTCGTCGGGACCAATCCACATCTCGCCAGAATCAAAGGATGCGTCCACAAATTCCACGGGAGCACCGCGAATCAGAGCTGCAGGAATAGACTCATCAGATTCACCCATAACAGCAGTGCACGCGGATGAAAGATTATCTGCAACCGCTCGTCTCGTTATCCGCATCGTATTGCCAAACAAGTCATTCCGTCCTCGATCATCCGCCACGGGTTTGAAGCCAGCAACGCCAAGCGCCATGCCAATGTTTCCAAGACGTAACGGCTGCGTGCGGCTATCTATTATCAGCACGCCCACGGTTTTTCCCAGTCGCTTCTTGATTTCTCTTCGAATGCGCATCGCGCTCGCCTTTGGATTCACAGGCAGTAGAGAGGCGTA
>JAUWOA010000044.1 GCA_030612365.1 Candidatus Thorarchaeota archaeon | reverse complement strand
AGTTCCTCTCTCCAAATCTTGTAGATGACCCCAATATCATCAATCCGCAGAGACCCTGAGCCAAAGAAGTGCCACACTCCTGTGGCGAATATGTCGGTGAGGCCTGTCAGGATTCCATCGAAGTAACCATTCGCAGGTTCTGAATCGCCGAACACTCCTCCAAGTTCCTTCACCTTCTCAATCACACGTGCTTTTCTATGCTCAATGATTTCCTTCTCATATCCAAAGACATCCATCATTAGCAAGAACACATCAGGGGCTGAGGGGTCCACCCAGAGATAGGCTCCCTGAAGATATTCGTCGCCCACATGGCGGTTGATGAAGTGCCCGAACTCTATGACCTTGTCAAGGCTATCCATTGTGGCTAGGAGGCGCTCCTTGAAATCTGTCGCCGGTCGGATTCGCAGAGTCAGCTCCGTACAGATACCCAGAATGCCCTCGGCACCGATAAACAGCCCAGCCAGGTCAGGACCTAGGCACTGCCTCTTGAACTTGCCAGCGCTTGGCCAAGCCGCTGAGCCGGTTTCCACAACTTCACCGTTGGGCAAAACCATCTCAAGTGTGATTACATCCTGATTACCGTGGAAGCCAAATTTCGCTGTGCCATGGGGACCTCCGCCTCCCTTCATAACTGACCCACCAATCGTCATTGCAGGGCCGCCTGCTTCACTACAGAGGTAGGTAAATCCTTGTTTTCTGAGTTCGAAATCCAGTTTCGCCCACGTGCAGTTCGGTTGGACTGTGGCTGTTAGATCGCGCTCGTTTATCTCTACTATTGCATTCAAGAAGGAAAGGTCAAGCATGATGCCAGGTTCTTGAGCAAGGAATGCATCCCAATGCGAAGTTCCACCTCCACGTATGTAGATGGGCACATCATGCATATTGGCAATCTTCAGGATTTCCTGAATCTCCTCACGACTCTTTGGCATGACAACATGAGTTGGGAGTTTCTCCCTTGCAGGGCTGAGGTCTCGCCCATAAGGAATCAAGTCAAAGTGCTTGTCACTTACACGATCAGAACCAACAACTTCAGCTAGGAGCTTGGTTATCTTACCAACATCGACCATCTCTTGTCACTTCTTTCTGGTTTCCCAACTGGGTCGCTCTTGCAGCCTATGTGCCACATGATTACATCCGCATTAATTAAACTGACTTAAAGTCCAAAAGGAGCAACATTCACAGGTCTTTTTAATATGGAAAACGAGTACAGACAACATGAAACCCCGCGAACGATTCCAGAAAGCTATGAACCATGAGGAACCTGACCGGGTGCCAATTGACCTTTGGATCACAGGAGCGGCATATGAGAACCTCAAGAGCCATCTCAGAATCACAGCACCTGAAACCCAAGAATGGGGAATTATGAGCAACTGGAAGATCTCTGAGGAGATGCTTCGCAGGCTCCATGTGGATTTTCGACGCGTGTACATGAATCCGTCATCGCGGTTTAAGCCAAGGGACCATGGCGATGGCACGATTGACAGCGAGTTCGGCTCTCGCTTTGCGTGGTTTGGTCCCTATTTGGAGGTCGTTCACTTTCCTTGGGCTGAGTTCACTGAGGTTGAACAGGTTGAACAATATGAGTGGCTCAACCCTGATGACCCCTCAAGGATGGATGGCGTCGTAGAGCGAGCGAAGCATCTTCATGAAGAAACAGACTTTGCAGTTATCGGGATGGTTGGCGGACCTTGGGGTGTGTTTGAAATCTGTGCACATTACATGAGGGGCTTCGATAAGTTCCTTGTTGATTTGGCGACCCGAAAAGACCTTGCGAAGGCCATGATGGATAAGTCAATGAATCTGGCAATTGAGATGAACAGAGTGCTCCTTGACAAGGTGGGAGATTACTTGGACCTTGTGCTAGTGGGTGATGACCTTGGGCATCAACATGGACTCATAATGAGCCCCAAGATGTACCGTGACTTGATCAAATCGAGGCACAAGAAAATCTACGGAGACATCCACAAGCGCGCTCCGCATCTCAAGGTGCTCTATCACTCCTGTGGGGCCATAGAGCCGATGATTGATGACCTCATTGAAGTTGGGGTTGACATTCTGAACCCCCTTCAGCCTTTGGCAAGGGGAATGGAATCAGCACTACTCAAGAAGAAGTACGGTGACCGTATCTGTTTCCATGGAGGCGTGGACCTGCAAGATGCCATGGCAGCAACTGGCACCTTGGATGATGTGAGAAAGGAAGTTGAAACGAGACTCTCAGCTTTCGCTCTTGGAGGCGGCTACATATTCGCGCCAGCACATAACCTACAACCTGACTCTACGCCGGAGAAGATTATGGAGATGTACGACCACGCAGAGAAGAAGGGCAAATACCCGATATCGGTCAACTAAGGAATTGGTCGCTCCTTATGGAGTTCATGAGGATCTTCACCCTCGTCCAGTTTCTCGGCCCACCAGTCGTCAGTGTCCACTATTTCTTCTGCAGCTGCCAGAACTTCATTAACGGAATCCCGAGACACAACGACCACACCATCCCCATCGCCGAAGACTAGGTCCCCAGGATGAACTGTCACGCCACCGCATAGTATTGGTTCGCCGATACTCTCCATGTCCATGCGTCCACGCATCGTAGCAGGATGGCGACCCCTAGCGAAGACAACGAAATCTGTTCTGTCAATGGTTTCGATGTCGCGAACGGTGCCATCTACCACAGCACCACGAATCCCCAGTGGTTGGCCTATTTGCGTTAACACCTGACCCCAACCGGAACAATCCGTGGCATCTGACATGTTGATTACAATCAAGTCGTTGGATTTCGCTTTGGTTGCAAGACTCATGAACTGGTCCAGCTGAGCTTCGTCGTACGGGCGACCAACGGGCGACCTCATCAACTTCCCAGGCCGTGCGAATCCAACCATCTTCTGTTTTGCGGTCATTGGTTTGATGCCGCAGTCCATGCAGACTCGCCCTAGGCCCACTTCATCCGCGCCATCAGACAGAGCCGGCACGTAGAGTTTCAAACAACGCTTGATTATCTGGCTTCTCTTATCGGTCATGGTTTCACCTTCAACCTACTTCCGCTTCTCATACCTGTAGATGCAGTAGTCATCTCCGCGCATTATACATTTAGGCAGAGTCATTGTGACACTCGGGTCTATGGCCTGACCGATTCCCACGTCGATTTTGCATACCCAGTGACATATGTCAGAACCAGCACCCTTTGCTCTAAATGTATCAATCCAAGGACAAGAAGTCACTTTCATCTCCAGAACCTTATCTGATGCCTCAAGCAACTCGATATCAAATCCGAAGTATGGATGCGCTCCATCGAAGAACCCAAAGATGGATGCCAAGTCGCCCTCTATGAGACCCCCGTCATTGATGCCTTTGTTCCCAAGATCTATGCCGTGCAAACGGTTAGCTTCTCCGATTGCCGCCAAACCATTTGCCCCCACTAGTTTGCGGATAGCCTCGATATAGACCACATGAGTGGAGGCTAAAGTGACCATGTTACTTCTTCTGACATCGTCTGCTGATGGACCGGTCATTCGTCGCGCGTCCTTGGCTCCTCGATACGGATGTGATTGCAGCGAAGATTCAGCACATCCCCATATATCTTAAGCCATTCTTTAAAGTGGCGCTTCAAGAGGTTATTTAAACGGGGAATCTGCCCCCGTCGATTCATTGGTGCTTTTGATGCTTGCAGATAGAAACAAACTGATTCCACAAAGCGAAATCAGAAGGATGTACAACATGGCCTGCGGTCGGAAGAACGTTCTAGATATGACGGTGGGTCTTCCTGATTTCGAAACCCCCAGTTTCATAGTCGAGGCGGCCAAGAAAGCTATGGATGATGGATTCACCAAGTACACGCACAATGCAGGTCTCCTTGAGGTCCGGGAAGCACTATCTAGAAAGCTGAGGCGTGAGAACGATATCGTCGCAGATCCAGAAACTGAGATTCTTTGTACTGTGGGTGGCATGGGCACACTCGTTCTGACGAACATGGCACTGGTCAATCCGGGAGATGAGGTGATCTATCCAGACCCGGGTTTCGTTAGCCATCGCTCCCACGTCTTGTTAACAGGAGGGAAACCTGTCCCAGTGCAGTTGAAGAAGGAGAACGATTTCGGTGTTCGAGCGGAAGACATCGAAGCTTTGATTACGGAAAAGACCAAATTGCTAGTTTTGAACCACCCAAACAATCCAACCGGGGGGGTTCTGCCAAGGAAAGAAATGGAGAGGATTGCGGACCTTGCCATCCAGCATGACCTCATCGTGCTCTCCGATGAAGCCTACGAGAAGTTCCATTACGGAGAAGAGAATCCAGGACTCTTTGGCGCACTTCCAGGAATGAAGGAGCGATCGATCACTCTCTTCTCATTCTCCAAGACCTATGCCATGACAGGATGGAGAATCGGCTTTTCCACTGGTCCCGCAGAAATTATTCGTGCTATGACGATGCTTCAGGAGCATTTTGTTTCTCATCCTACCTCAATATCGCAGAAGGCGGCGCAGGCTGCAGTAGATGGTCCGCAGGACTGTGTAAAGGAGATGTATGACACATTCAAGAAGCGTAGGAACATCATCACAAAGGGGCTGCAAAGTATCGAGGGCATAGAGCTAAACCGCCCAGGTGGCGCTTTCTACGTGTTTCCCGATGTAAGAGCTTACGGATTGAAATCGTTTGACCTCGCTAAGAAACTCCTTGATGATACTGGCGTTGTTACAGTCCATGGATCCGGATTCGGGCAATATGGAGAAGGTTTCCTCCGTTTATGCTATGCTGTGTCTACAGAACGAATAGAAAATGCCTTGCAGAGATTGGATACCTACCTGCCAAAGCTCCTCAAATGATTCAGCACCCCTAACAGAAGAATAAAGTGATGCGTTGGCAGTGTTTTCAGGGATGACCTTCAGAACAAAGCGCATGAGACAGAGGATGCTCGATTCGCCCCCCACGATATCATCTGAGCGAGCTGAGCTCTTTACCGCTGCCATCAAAGAGCATGTGCAAGAACCAGCCAAACTCAGGCTAGCAAAGGCCTTTGCCAACGTCCTCCTCAATATGACAATCCGAATTGAGCCTGAGGAACTCATTGTAGGGAATATGGGGTCTACGCTGAGGTCATGTCAGATATTTCCAGAGTACAGCTGGAGATGGATAGAGCAAGAATTGGACAGGTTCGAGAAACGACGAACCGAGAAGTTCCTCATTAGCGAGAAGGACAAGAACACGCTCCGCGAAGTATTCGAGTTTTGGAGAGGAAGAAGCACTGCTGAGATATGCGCGACGGAAATGCCCGAAGCAGCCCAGCGTGCATCCAAAGCTGGATTGTTCACCATTGGAGCGCCGGGAACAGGCATAGGTCACGTGATTGTTGACTACCGACGCGTGTTGAAAGATGGCCTAGAGGCTATCCTTACCGAAACCGCGCTTCTCAAGGACGCAGAAGACGATTCCGAGAAATTAGCATTCTATGAAGCGGTCGGGATTGAGATTCGTGCTGTGATGGGATTCGCAGAGAGATACGCTGAGCTGGCGGAAGAACAGGCGAAGAGCGAGAAGGATGCGCAAAGAAAGAAGGAACTCATCACCATCGCAAGGGTGTGCAGACGCGTTCCAGCTAAGCCAGCCCAGAGCTTTCAGGAAGCATTGCAATCATTCTGGTTCATTCAGCTACTCGTGCAGATCGAATCGAATGGTCACTCCATCTCCACGGGGAGATTCGACCAGTACATGCACCCCTACTACGTAAAGGACATCGAGTCTGGACGAATGGCAAGGGAAGAAGCTCTCGAACTCCTTGAGATGCTGTGGATTAAATTCTCCAGCATAATCAAACTGAGAAATGAATACTACAGCACTGCATTTGCTGGACATCCGATGTTCCAGAATCTGACAATTGGAGGACAGGACTCTGATGGTAATGATGTGTGTAATGAGATCACAGACCTAGTCCTCGAAGCTATTGCGAACGTGAGAGTGACTCAGCCAACTGTATCATTCAGGTGGCATAAGAATACACCAGAGAACACGAAAATGAAGGTCACGGAAGTAGTTTCGAAGGGCTTGGGCATGCCCGGCTTGTTCAATGATGAAGTTATCATCCCACTAATGTCGAGGAAAGGAACGGATAAGGAAGAAACGCACGACTACTCCGTCCTGGGATGTGTCGAGCCCATCATCGAAGGGAAAAGTGATCCACGAGCCAACATCGGGTATGTGAACCTATTGAGAATACTCGAAGTCACCTTGAACGGGGGTAAAGACCCGAGAACTGGAAACATGGTAGGAGCTGAAACCGGCAATCCACATGACTTCGAATCATTTAACGAACTGTGGAATGCTTACAAGGAACAGATTGATCATGCAATAGACCTTCTTACCAGTGCGGACAGGATTGCGGCTGGCATTCTAGCAAGTGAGAAACCCACGCCCTTCATCTCGGCGCTCCTGCAAGATTGCCTTTTGAATGGGAGGACAATGCAAGAGGGCGGTGCCAAGTACAACTCAGGCGGCATAATGGGCGTTGGAGTTGCTATGGTCGCAGATTCCCTCTCCATGATTAGAAAATACGTGTTTGAAACCAAGCAGTTGACTATGAGCGATCTTCTGGAAGCCTTAGCGGATAACTTTGAAGGACACGAGGGCCTCAGAGCCCGCCTTGACAACGACTCAGAGAAGTACGGCAATGATTTGGAAAAGGTCGACATGCTCGCTCGGGACACTGGAAAAGCATTTTGCGAGGCCATCCAATCGCGAATGACAACACGTGATGGTCCATATCATGGAGCGTTGTTCTCAGTGTCAATGTATATTCCCCAAGGCGAAACCGTAGGTGCAACGCCTGATGGACGGAAAGCAGGACTCATGTTGTCGGATGGAGTTTCACCAGCACACAGTCGAGATACACATGGACCAACCGCTGCAATGAAGTCAGTAGCCCAACTCGATCACGGGCTCTGCTACAATGGAACACTCTACAACATGAAATTCATGCCCCATAGCTTTGACACCGAGGCAGGACGGAAGAGATTCATAGGTCTCGTCGACGCCTATTTCGAGCTTGGGGGCCTTCACGTGCAATTCAATGTAGTTGACAGAGAAACTCTTGAAGATGCAATAGTCAATCCTCAGCTTCACAGAGACCTCATAGTTCGTGTAGCAGGGTACAGTGCCTATTTTATCGAACTCGACCCATTCGTGCAAGACGAGGTCATAGCTCGTACCGAGTTCTCCACCGGAACAGGCTAGAGAATTCTTGTTAAACGACACATTTAACATTCGCGCGACTCATCCTTACTCGGATTAAGCTGATACGTGAGGCTGAACTTGATGGGTTACGATGTCGTTACCTTCGGTGAAGTAATGCTAAGGCTTTCGCCCCCTGATTTCATGCGATTTGAGAACACCGTGAGTTACAACGCCAATGCAGGCGGTGCCGAAATGAACGTTGCAGTGGCATGTGCAAGACTCGGCTTGAAATCAGCATACGTGACGAAGCTTGGTGACAACTCTGTTGGACACTTTATACGCAACAAGGCAAGGGAGCACGGAGTTGATACATCGCACATTCTCTGGGACCCCGATAGTCGATGTGGTATTTACTTCGTAGAGTTCGGAGCGGCACCAAGGACAAATCGAGTCATCTACGATAGAAAGCGCTCAGCAATCAGCAGAATCACACCAGGGGAGGTCCTGTGGAAGGACATCCTGAAAGGCACGAAACTGTTTCATACCAGTGGAATCACGCCAGCCCTGAGTGAGTCGTGCGCTCGGGCTACCGAAGAGGTTCTGAAGACTGCTAAAGAGCAGGGATGCAAGGTTTCCTATGATGTTAACTACCGAGGTAAGCTTTGGACGACTGCTGAGGCTCGCAAATTCACCGAACCGGCCTCGAAGTACATTGACATCCTGATAACAACGGAAGAAGACACGAAGGTCGTCTATGGCATCGAAGGCAAGGATTACGAAGAGGTTGCACAGAAATTAACAGATAAGTTTGGATTCGAAGTGGTCATCATAACTCTCCGCGAAACTCCCTCAGTTTGGCATAACAAGTGGTCTGTCTTTGCCTACTCAGATGGCAAGGTGTACAGGAGTCCAACATACGATATCGAAGTTGTTGACAGGCTTGGCGGAGGCGACTCCTGCAGTGCAGGATTCATCTATGGATATCTCAAGCTGAAGGATCTACAGAAAGCAGTTGAGTTCGGTTCAGCCTTCTCAGCCCTGAAGCACTCTGTGCCTGGCGACTTGGCATTTGTCTACCGGGGGGAAGTCGAGAAACTCATCAAGGGACGAAAGCGCGGCCTGCGTATCGAGAGGTAGGTGAACAATACCATGTGGAACAAGCAAGATGCAATGAATCTAATCAGTGAAACTGCGCTCATCCCGATCATTAGGGTGGATTCGATAGATGTCGCGTTCAAAGTTGCAGATGCCTTTCTGGAGGGTGGTGTAAACATCATCGAGGTCACATTCAGTGTGCCTGGAGCCACAGAGTGCGTTCGGCAGCTCTCAGAGAAGATTGGCGACGAAGTGCTCATTGGCACTGGCACCGTCCTTGATCCTGAAACTGCTCGCAGGGCCATTCTGGCTGGTAGCGAGTTCATCGTTAGTCCGACCTATTCCAGAGATCTCATCGAGATGTCTAGAAGGTATGCGAAACCAGTATTCCCCGGAGCATTATCCCCGACAGAGATTCTTGAAGCCTACACCATGGGAGCTGACGCAGTGAAAGTGTTCCCATGTGGGACCGTGGGAGGAGCATCCTACATCAAGGCGGTCAGGGCGCCGCTACCACAGATACCTCTAATCCCCACAGGCGGTGTAAACTTTGAGACCGCAGGCCCCCTTCTTGATGCGGGTGCCTTTGCACTTGGAGTGGGCGGTGCCATCACGGATAAGAAAGCCATCAAGGAAGGGAACTACGAAGTCATAACAGAGAATGTTAAGAAATTCCTCAAAGTGGTCAAGAAACACAGGAGTAAGAAGTGAATTCCGGCGCCTAAGTAAAAAGGAAAGCTTTTTGCGGTGCCTTTGATGCCGCGAGAGAGAAGTGATTTGAAATGACACAGGATTTACTTGAATTGATGCGCGAGAAAATCGCTACTGGTCTTGAACGCGAGAAAACCAAAGAAGCCCTAGAAGGTTGGGAACGTAAGGCGCTACTGACCCTTAAGGATGGAAGGCAGTACCATTTTCTCGTTGCAAACAATACGATACAGGTTAACGAGGGCGCCCTTGACAATCCGGACATGCGGATTGAAGCTTCAGAAGAAACAATCCGGAAGCTCTTCTTGGAGGAGATGGGGGCTACAGCCGCGATTCTCAAGAGGAAATTGAAAGTCAAGGGTTCAACTTCCGACCTAATGAAGTTGAAGTACATATTCTAGCGACATTCAGAAACTGGGGATGTGACTTATGGATCAGAGAGTAGTAGATGAGCTTGCCCGGATCGTGGGCGACGAGTTCGTATCGACACGTGATGACGTGCTTCTGACTTATTCAGCCTCGGCATCAACAGGATACGACCCAGTTCGTCCTGGAGCTGTCGTAAGACCTGGAAGTACTCAAGAGGTTGCTGATATTCTCAAGGTTGCCAACAAATACAAAGTCCCGGTGACACCACGCTCTGGAGGGTCAGGTCTTCAGGGAGAAGGTATTCCAATGCCTGATGGTCTCGTGGTTGAACTCCTAAGACTTGGGGACATCACGGTGTTTGAGGACCTCAGATCAGTCAGGGTTGGGGCAGGAATTACCTTTGGCAAGCTCGATAAGTTCCTGAACCAGTATGACCTTTGGGTACCTATCTATCCGGAATCAGCGTTAGTCTGTACACTGGCCGGGAATGTTGCTGTCAATGGCGCCGGACCAGGTTCTAGCACGTATGGTTGCATCGCTGAGATGGTCCTCGGGCTTGAAGTAGTTCTGGCGGATGGTACAATAATCCAGACAGGCACAGAGGGCAATCCGAACGCTCCTGGTCCATTTCTGCGGTATGCCTTCGGACCGGACTTGACAGGCCTGTTCATCGGATCTCTAGGTTGTCTTGGAATCATCACTAGTGTATCAGTGAAGACGTTCAAGAGGCTGCATCACTTTCACTACGAAACGTATGGATTCGACACAACAGAGCAAGCTGAAAGGTTTCTGATAGAAGTGAAACAGAACGAGATACATGCATTATTCGCATCCCTCTACGAGGGCCCGATTCTAGACTTCTTCATGGACATGCTTGGCGAGGAGTATGGAATTCCAACACACGAATGGCCTCCGGTTGTGACTTCAGCGACTCTTGGTCGTCTAAGAAAAGACCAGCTTGAGAGCGACATCAAATTGGCAAAGCAAATTTGTGAAGGAATTGGAGGACATGTCATCGGAATCGGTGAATTGCCGCGCGGAGAATGGGATGAAAGAATGTGGACCTTCGCTCGATCATCATACGCGCATGGTTGGCATTGGCGTATTCTTTATCATCATCAGACGCCATCAAATTGGCACCGCTCAATCGAGGAGATTTGGGCAGTAATGGACAAGTACGGCTTGCTTGGCCACACTGCAGGTTTTCAATCAGGCCATTCCTCCTACAATTTCTATCCGCACCTCTATTTTGACCCACAAGATAAGGATGAGGAGATGAAGGTAAGAGAAGCCCACAGGGACCTAGCGCAGCGTCTTTTCAAAACCGGGGCAGTCCCCTTCAAACTTGCACCCTATTGGATTGAAGATGTAGAGGAAATGAAGGATTATCTCAATCTCATTAAGATATTGAAACGTGTAATGGATCCCAACAATATCATGAATCCTGGCATCTTCGGGGATATGTGATACTAGTTGGAGGAGTGCAGAACTCGGTGAATAAGAAGATAGTTTCGGAACTTGCCAAGATTGTTGGCGAGGAATATACATCCACCAGAGAGGATGTTCTCCTCACATATTCCGAAACTGCGTCTATGGCTAAGGACCCAGTGGCTCCAGGGGCTGTGGTGCGACCCGGGTCTGCTGAAGAGGTATCGCAGATACTTCAACTCTGCAACAAACACAAGATCTTGGTGACTCCGCGCTCAGGCGGATCTTCGCTTCAGGGGGAAGCTATCCCCAAACCGGACGGTTTGGTTGTTGAGCTCTTGCGAATCAAGGGCATCACTCTTCACAAGGAACTCAGGTCTGTAACAGTCGGAACGGGTGTAACATTCGGCGAGCTCGACAAGTTCCTGAATCAACATGATCTCTGGGTTCCCGTCGCTCCTGAATCAGCATTGGTCTGTACAGTGGCAGCCAATGTTGCTGTCAACGGTGCAGGTCCCGGCTCCAGTGCTTACGGCTGTATTGCAGAGATGGTCCTTGGCGTGGAGGTAGTTATGCCGAATGGAAAAATCATACAGACGGGATCGGAAGCGAACCCCAATGCTCCGGGTCCATTCCTAAGGTATGCCTTCGGGCCAGACCTGACAGGGTTGTTCATTGGGTCTCTTGGAAGTCTTGGAGTTATGACGAAGGTTTCCCTGAAGACCTACAAGCGAATGCATCATTTTCACTACGAAACATATGGATTCGATACGGCTGAGCAGGCTGAGAAGTTCCTCATAGAGGTCAAGGGCAATGATGTCCTCCCGATGTTTGCGTCCGTCTACGAAGGTCCAGTGCTCAACTTCTTCATGGACATGGTGGGCGAGGAGTACGGAATTCCGGAACACGAATGGCCCCACAGGACAGTTTCAATGACAATTGGCAGACTCAGGGAAGAACAACTGAAGAGTGACGCTAAGAAAGCCAAGGAGATTTGCGAGCAACTTGGTGGTCATGTGATAGGCATTAGTGAATTGCCACAAGGAGAATGGGACGGTCGCCTTTGGACTTTTGTAAGAACCTGCTACGTGCACGGCTGGCACTGGCGAACCCTATATCATCATCAAACGCCAACGAATTCCCATCGCTCGGTGGAAGAGATAACGGCTGCTATGGATAAGCATGGATTCCTTGGACATACGGCTGGATTTCTCTCTGGGCATGCCAGTTTCAATCTTTATCCCCATTTCTATTTTGACCCGCTCGATAAAGAAGAAGACCACATGATACGCGCTGCGCATGATGAGCTTGCTACTACTCTCTACAAGACAGGAGCAGTTCCCTTCAAACTCGCTGAGTACTGGAAGGGCCGCATGGAAGGAATGGAGGATTACATGAAGCTCCTCTCCGCAATCAAAGAAGCGCTCGACCCCAACGGAATACTTAACCCTGGTGTACTTGGAGGAATATGAGAAATGACTGAAATCGATTTAGATGACTTAATGGAGAATCTAGCGCAGTGTCGTAGGTGTGGAATCTGCCGCGATGCAGTGTACGAAGACATGGGCTTCAACGGCATATGTCCAGTTTGGAAGAACACAGCAGGCTTTGAAACCAGCTTCATGCGAGGGAAACTCATGGTTGCCATTGCCCTGCTTGAAGGACGGCTTGAGAAGACAGCAGATAACGCGGAAGCCCTATACTCATGCTCGCTCTGTGGAAACTGTACCGAGATATGTGCAGCGGAGTTTGACCCAACGAAGTCGCTTGAGCAGGTTCGAGCGGTCCTGTGCGATATCCCCAATGAGGTGCGGGATGCCATTGCTGAAAGGATTTTGACCACTAACAATCCGTATGTCACGGATAAGAAAGGAAAACGCGATTGGGTAGCAGAACTGGGGTTTGAGCCTCCAACCAAGGCTGACACGCTATACTACTTCGGATGCACTGCAGGAATGAAACTGCCCGAAACTGCCAAGGCAGCGGCGAAGCTGCTTAAGGCGGCGGGTATCGAGTTTGCGGTTCTAGAGGACGAGCCATGCTGTGGGTCCGTTATGATTCGAACAGGCCGACTCCAAGATGCTGAAGAAAATGCGAAAAAGGTGCTTGAATCAATCCAAGAGTCAGGAGCCAAGACTGTTCTCGTATCATGTGCTGGCTGCCTCAAGACTCTGAGAAAGGATTATCCTGAGAAATTCAACCTGTCCATGCCCAAGGTAGTACACTTCGTTGAGCACTTCCTAGAACTTGTTAAGAGCGGAAAAATCAAGATCAAACCTCTAGGTGAAAACGTGAAAATAACATATCATGACCCTTGTCACATGGGTCGAGAGTTAGGCATCTACGAAGAGCCGAGAGACCTGCTGAAGGCGATACCGGGGGTAGAACTCGTAGAGATGGAAACTAACAGACGAGCTGCAATGTGCTGTGGAGCTGGAGGAGGACTGCGCTCATATGATCCGGAACTCTCCAAGAAAATCGCAGCTGATAGAGTCAGAGAAGCTGAAAACGCAGGTGCGGAGATTATCGCCAATGCCTGCCCCTTCTGTGAGCAAAATCTCGAAAGCGGTGCCAAACTAATAGACAGCTCGATAAAAGTGGTTGACCTCGTGGACCTCTTTGTGGATCTTATTGAGTGATTATCAAATAATCCGAATTGATCTGCACGATTTGTATTAAGAAGAAGGTGGACGTCTGGCAGACTCCCTGACTTGGCAGCCAAGACATGGCTTTAAGGTCCACCCTCTATTTTTGAACGTGAAGCCCCTGCGCTCTCACTGGAACGCCTCCCTCTGAACCATAAGGTGAGAGTAGAATCTCCCTGCAGACGGACATTCTTTTGGGCATACCAATGCAGAGTGTTGTCCAATTGCTTGAACTACTCGCGGAGCAACGGGCATCGACCAGTCGTCCGTCTATATAATGTCAACATCACGAAATAAGCTTATTGTTCTATGAGTATAGAATAACTTTAAAACCAACGTCCTCATGGAGCTGGAGCAGACACAACCGAGTGTGAGGCGGTACAATGGATGACATTAAGGTAGCCCTCATTGGCATTGGTAATTGTGCAAGCGCTCTTGTACAGGGTGTTGAGTTCTACAAGAATGCAAAAGCGAACGGTGATGTGATTGGACTCAATCACACGGATTTCGCAGGATATCATGTTAGAGACATCAAGTTCGTAGCAGCCTTTGACGTTGTTGAAGGCAAGGTAGGGCTTGATCTCTCAGAGGCAGTGTTCGCAGAACCGAATAACGTGATGCGATTCAGTGAGGTGCCAAAGACAGGTATAGAGGTTCTTAGAGGGCCACTACTCGATGGTGTTGATGACAACCTTCGTGCACTTGTCAAGATATCCAGTGAAAAGGAAGCAGATGCTGCCAAAGCCCTAAAGGAATCAGGGGCTGAGATGGCAATTAATTTGCTGCCCGGCTCTGCCCAAGAGGCGACGGAGTTCTATGCCAATGCGTGTCTTGAGGCGGGCTGTGCATTCATCAATGGTACACCCATAGAGATCGCTTCAAATCCAGAATGGAACGAGAAGTTCAATGAGAGGGGAATCCCGCTCGTAGGTGACGACATCCAGGACCAACTGGGTTCAACAGTACTCCATAGAAACATTCTGCAGTTACTCGTTTCTAGAGGTGTGCGTGTGGACAAGAGCTACCAACTCGACGTAGGAGGAGGCGCAGAATCACTCGACTCTCACTACCGCGGACGTTTCCGAAAGCGGGATGTGAAGACTTCTGCAATTAGCCAAGATCTTCCGTACGACACACCCCTTGTTGCGGGCTCATCAGATTACGTTCAATTCATGAACAATGAACGCGAATCGTACTTCTATGTGCACGGAAGGCAATTTGGAGGAGCACCAATCACAATAGACATTCGGGTGGAAATGACTGATGGACCGAATGCAGGACCAATCCTCTTTGATGCGATTAGAGGGACTAAGCTTGCATTGAAGCGGGGGATAGGTGGAGCGCTCGAATCCATATCCGCGTATGGCTTCAAGAAACCGCCAAAACCCACGACAATGTATCGTGCAGAGAGATGGGTTGAGGAGTTTCTGCTGAACAAGAGAAGGCTATGAAGGAGCTAATCGTAGACCTTCAAGTACTGTTCAAGAAGGCGTTTCAGCTTTGTCAAATCGTGTAGAACCACAAACTCGGTTTCATTGCCAGTTTCCTCAAGTATTTCATTGAATGCAACTACACTCGCAAAGGTCTTCTGCAGCTCTTCCTTGGCAGCCTTGGACTTGGCAGATGCATCGAATACGACTATCTTGCTTTCCGGCTCAAAGTTGATGACAATGCTCCTATCCAGGTACATTACCTTCTTGCACTTTGGACATTGCACGCGATTAGCCTTGCCGGATTTCAGGTTCTTGATAAGACCGCGATCATCATGCAGGTCGATGTGATCGATGGCCTCAGCTTCATACACCTTCTTGCACTTCTCGCATGTCACTTCGACTGTTTTTGTTCCGACCATCGTCATCACCTTAGTTCTCTAGAAACAGTTTGGAACACCTCTTAAGAGTTGTGAACAGAGTCATCCCTAACGATGCAAGAAACATGGAAACGAGAGGTTTGCAGCCTCTATTTCGTAACATCTTCTACGCGAACTTTCTTCACGCCATTAAGTACCGTGAGAGCGCTCTTGAGGTCATCCAGACTTGTGTTCAACTGCTTCGCGCTGAAGTAGCATTCGTAAAAACAACGCGTTCCTCTGAGACATACACCCGTTGAGAAAAGCAAGTCCACGAGTCCTGACTTCTTAAATATCTGCGATAGCTTGGTGAGGAAATCATTTGTCAGCTTGCCGATTTCGAGGCTCAAGAACGTCACTTCGTTGCTATCAAGAGGGAAGATTTTGATCAACCGGTCTTTCAACACTAGGACCATAAGTCCCTTGCTTGTTCCCATAGCTGCCTTGAATGCAGCTGGAAACGCTACTGTTTTGCTGTCGTCAAAGACCAGAACTTTACCTGCTGTTGCGCCTTCGTATTCGGAGTCCCCGGACATCTTATCGCCTTCTTCAGTAAGTAGTGACCTCGCTGACTGGGTCTGATTCTATGAGTTCACCCTCTCTATTATAAATGATGTTCTGCTCTCATGAATGTTCATATTACTAGAGTGACACCAAGAGTGTGCTGTTTTTGAGGAGCATTGCGACATTCAGAGTTGAGTGATGCGGCGTATGACCTCCTCTAGAAGATTGCCTCAAGGGAGACACCGTCGGGTGTCGGACCTGCGAACACAAAGTCAATGTGAATACCGGCTTCATCTAAAGAGGGTTTCAAACAGCTTCAATGAACTTAGCCAATCTTGGACATTTATTAGGTGACTACTGAAGTAAAGGCCTATGTTCTCAGTATCACAGGTTGCTCTCAGACTTGGTGTGTGTTCGAAGACCATTAGACGGTGGGACAAGAGAGGTCACATCAAGTGCTTGCGTACTCCAGGTGGACACCGGAGGATACCACTATCCGAGATCAATAGACTCCTTGGTAAGCTGCACAGACAACTCATTGAAGACCCATCTCGAAAACGGTGCGCAATCTATGCACGAGTCTCAGGTCATCGTCAGAAGACTGATGGTGACCTTGATAGACAACTTAAGGTCCTTACTCAGGAATGCAGAAAGCGCTACAGGACCAGTCCTTTAGTCTTCACTGAT
This sequence comes from Candidatus Thorarchaeota archaeon, assembly GCA_030612365.1. GTDB lineage: Archaea > Asgardarchaeota > Thorarchaeia > Thorarchaeales > Thorarchaeaceae > WTCK01. Next base: position 507 of record JAUWOA010000044.1, on the reverse strand, counting down.
ATTGGCTCAGGACTCAACATGCGGCGTAGGGAACTCAAGAAACTCCTTACATTGGCAAAGAGAGCAACCATCAGTACTCTCATCATCACGCATAAGGACAGAATAGCCCGGTTCGGTCTAGAACTCATAGAACGCATACTCGAAGACTACGGTGTCAGACTTGAAATCCTCTATCAACCTGAACAGCAGAGTCCACAGGAGGAACTTGTTACTGATATGATGGCACTCCTCGCTTCCTTCTCTGGTAGGATCTATGGACTCCGAGCTGGACAGACAAAGAGGACACATGTCACTGCTCATAATACCTCACTCCTCGCTTCTCAAGCTGCACCTTGATCTCATCAGTGATCTCCTCAATTACGTCCCCATCAATATTGTATTGTGAGAGCCTGCAATGTACTTCTTCTTCAATTATTGTGGGTTCAATTCCTCCTGATAATGCACCAGAAGATGGACGGTATCTGCTGTGACACGATTTCTGGTAAGATCCACTGTTGCAGAAAGCCC
>JAUWOA010000065.1 GCA_030612365.1 Candidatus Thorarchaeota archaeon | reverse complement strand
TTACGATCGAAAGGTGCCAGCTCTAGCCAGATTTACAGCATCTTCCTATCCGAGTCAATTGTTATGGCAACCCTCAGCATCATCATCGGTATGATCTTGAGCGTGCTATTCGCAGCTCTCATACCCTCAACCGTTTCATTCATGTTGTTTGACTGGGATCTCTATACATTCTATCTTCAAGCCACGGTGCTAAAGCCCGAAACATTCGTGATCGCTGTTTTACTTACGATTGTGCCTCCTCTTCTCTTCATACTTGGCTCCGCAAAGAAGGCGGCTGGCACTGAGATTGGTTCACACCTAATTGATGTGTCAGAGCCGTTGTCAACTGAACCGGAAGCAATTGGATTCACGGTAGGAACCTCCGTTGTGCTTCTATCCATAGTCCTCGGAGCTGTGCTTTTCCTGCCCAATAATCCGTTCCTCCTTCTGCTAGAATTAGGTCTTGGAACAGCAGCATGGTTCTTCTTGGCCTATAATGGATCTCGCTTTTCAAGGCGAAGCATTGCAAGAATCTTCGAGAAAGCATCATTCCTTGTGGGTGAGAAAAATTTGATCTCTGCAGGCAATTTGAAGATGCGCAAGGGTAGAATTGTTCCACTGATGGTTGTCCTCGCTCTCACATTATCATCTACAATTGCTTTTACTGTCCAAGCGGAGAGTTTCCATGCAGATCTTGAGAAGGAGATTTCATATGCGGTGGGAGCCGACCTCAGAGTTGGAGGTACTCCTCGACCATTCAGCTTCAACGACACTCTGGAAACGTATCCGGGTGTTATCAGAGCAGTTCCCGTGCTACACACTTGGGCTTCGGTGGGCACAGAGGATATTACTCTCAAGGCACTGGACGCAGTTGAATACTCATTGATTGGGCGCTTTGATGAATCGAGCTTTTTCGGCGCGGACCCCAGTTTGATGCTATCCGAACTAGCATCCGTAAGTAATGGGCTCCTAATCAGCGTACATCATGCCGATCGATTGAACAAATCTGTAGGCGACATCCTAAACCTTCAGGTGGGCGGGCGGCTGGCTCCTGTTGACGTATCTTTCATCATAATCGGCTTCATACATAGTGCTCCTGGTTTCGGCTACGCGTCTGAATCTGACATTCCGTATTCCCGATTGGGCGCAGGGTTTGGGTATCAGGCAGGTCTTTCAGGCTTTGCAATTGCAAATCTTGACTTTGTGTCCACTGTGACAGATATCTCCACTGCTTCCCTTTTCTTAGCTGACCTTGTATGTGTCACCGACCAGGACCTAATACTCCGGGCACTGAACGATGTGCCAGGCTTGTATGCTGTTATTCCTGAGAAGTTCGACTTGAAGGGATATTCCTTCGGAACTGCGCTATTTCTTAGTACAGTTGAAGGTCTATTCTCAATCGGTTTCGCAATGTCCATGCTACTTAGTATGTTTGCACTTACTCTTTTCCTGGGCTCTGTTGTCCGGGAGCGAAAGCGTGACTATGCAATCCTGCGTGCAGTCGGAGCATCGAAGAACCACGTTGTAAATATGGTTCTATCAGAGTTTGCAGGTATTGTCCTTGCTTCGCTTGTTCTCAGCTTGGTTCTTGGAACGGTCTTCGGGTTTGTGATGAGCACCATAGTTTTCGCGATGAGTCCATTTTCTAGAGTGCTCCCTGCAGCTGTCACATTTCCAATTGGTTTTCTAACTGTCGTTCTGTTGATTGAGGTCACGGTGATGATTATGGGGGCTTATCTGCCTGCTCGGGAAGCCGCCAAGACTGACCCAGCGATTGTGCTCAGGAATCTGTAGGGAGGCGAGATGGTGGCAAAAAAGAAAACAGAGACTCTGAAGGGAAATCCCTGGTGGTCCCTGTCATATGCGTTGACATCATTGAAGAACTACCCTGTGCGCAATATGGGCATCGCTCTTGTTCTGGCGATCGGCATAGCCCTTCCTACCACGGTGTTTGTATGGACCAGCACGGGTACCGAGCTTGTCGTGAATGAGTACTTTCAAGAGGAATCCTACCAGATGGCTTTGAATCCCAGAGCTGGCGAGTCTTTCGAGTCTTCCAATCTTCTGGAAGCCCAATCAACCGCACTGGGGAGCGCCTTTATTGAGTACGCTCATCTAGTACCCTCAACAATCGGAATTCTTACGGGCGATTTCTTCCACGGATGGTCTCAGTATTCAATGCTTGGCATGAACTATGTCCAAGGAATCAAAGACATGCGGGTCATTATTACAACGAACGCAGTTCTAGCCAACTGGTCCCGCGATTTCACTTGGCGTGGCAACTTTTCGCTTTCTTCTGGTCAGGTCTTAGTATCAGAGCAGTTCGTTGGATATGCTCACGAAGTACACAACATCACAATAGATGTCGGCACTACCATAAACATGGATTTGCTTCGATATGGTGCTCGCGGAGACCAGTTAGGTACACCAACCTCACTTGGTCAGTATCCCGTCGAGAACCTTCTAGTTGTTGGTGTTTACGAAATCAAAGATTTGGGGTCAATCATTGGTGCTTCATTTCCGTCCATCACACGTCAGAACTGGGACCCCTTAGGCATTGAAAGGGATGTAGTTCTGGGAATCACGGACTCCGTCATTATACTGGAGGATGAGGTAGAAGCGGAAGTTGTTGACGAAGTTTCTGGTAGAGGCTTCTTCCTACCTGTGGTCCTTCTCAGGCCATCTGAGTCGGGTCTGCTGCAGTACGGAGCACAGAACATCGGAACCAACCTTGCTGCATTCAAAATCCAGCTTGAGGAGCAATACCCCGGCTTAATTGTTGATGGGCTTTCAGAAATCTGGAAGCTTGAGGCCTTCATAACTACATATCTTCAAAGTCAGATTCTGACAATCATCGTTTTTCCTGTTCTGATTATGAGTCTGATGCTGACAGTATTCACATCAGAAACATCCATCTCGCGACGAAAAGGCGAAATTAGCGCACTAAGGTCAAAGGGGGCCTCCTTCAATCAGGTCTTCTCAACCTTCATGTGGGAATCGATGTTCTTGAGTGCTTTAGGGTTTATCCTGGGAATCAGCCTTTCGTATGTCATGGCTCCTCTGATTGGCGCTTCGACAGGGCTCTTCTCCTTTGACCCTAATCGCTACATTGAATTCATCTCACACATCGCATTTCCCCCCCTAGCCATTATTATCGCAGCTGCCATCGCCTTGTATCTGCCTGTCTCGTATTTGGTGCATGTGTCAAGGAGGATAGATGTGTCTGAAGTAGGTCAACCCACAACTGGGTATGCCTCGGAAGATACGGAAGATGTGGGTATCTGGCGTTATGTCATTGGTCTTGTCATAGTTCTAATCGCATTACTCATTATGCCGGAAGTATTAACACCAACAGGATCAATGGCTATTGTTGAGGTGTTGGTAGCAACTCTTCTTCTATTCGCAGCCTCATATCTAGGTTCTCGTGCCATGCGATTGGTCACTGCACGAGTGGCTGGCGGAACTAGCTTTCTGCTTGGCGAGAAAAGCCTCTATCTCAGTCAGAGCCTCCAGAAACGGAAGGGCCAGTTCATTCCATTGCTGGTAATACTGACGCTCACACTAACTACAACGACCATGATGCTGATCCAATCGTCAAGTTTTGAAGCGACACTTCAGAACGAGCTACGCTACGCGATTGGAGCGGATATGCGAATAGAGTCCGACCCGACATCTCTGAACTTCAATCAGACTCTCCTAAGCTACGCCGGAATATTGGAGGCTACACCAACAATTGAAACCTGGGCGCAGGTTGGCACTCAACGGTTCTTCTTGGAGGGTGTGGACGCTCAGGCCTACAAGCGCATTGGCATATTCTCTGGAAGCAGCTTTGTGAACAACGATTCTGCGACCGTATTAGCCACTTTGGCTACGGTACAGAATGGCATCGTGATTAGCGAGTATTATGGAGCACTCTGGAACAAGACAGTGGGTGATATTGTACAGATTCACTATGGCACAATCAACGGAACTACATACAACGAGTTTGAAGTAGTTGGCTTGATGCGTAGCGCTCCTGGCTTTGGAGTGGCATCTACTCATGATATCAGCGGCGCATCATTCGCATCCCAGTTTGGCTTTCAGGTGATACGTGGATTTGCTCTAGTGAACCTGGACTTCCTGTTAATGCGAACTCTCATCGACACATCAAGTCTGTTCTTTGCTGACACGGTTTGTTACACAGACATGACTGGCATAATTGATACAATTGAGGTTGAAAAGAATACACACGTCTTCACTCTGGAAACGTTCGATGTGAGTGCCGAATCCAACTCCATCCAGTTGTTCCTATCCGGTATTCAGGGTTTGACAATGATATCATTCATTCTCTGTGCAGCAATGGGTCTCGTAGCAATTGCGCTGTTTCTCGGGTCTGCGGTGATGGAGCGAAAACCAGAGTACGCTGTCTTCAGGGCGTTGGGTGGTACCAAGAAACAGGTCGTTTCTATGGTGTTTGGCGAGTTTGCAGGATCAGTTGTTGCGGCTATTACAATTAGCGTCTTTCTTGGAATCGTTTTTGGATATGTAATGAGTATTCTTACATTGGGACTCTCACCATTTGTCCCAGTATTGCCTGAAGTCCTGTCATTCCCGTTCACGATGATGATGGTGGTACTATCGCTAGAGAGTGTGGTGCTGCTGATGAGCACATACCTGCCAGCCCGCAGAGCTGGCTCAACAGACCCCGCATCGGTTTTGAGGAATCTATGAGTGTGGATAGATATGCTTGAACAAAGGCGTTTTAAAGAATCTCGCGAGAGCAAGGAGTAGAGCGCATAATGACTATTGCTGAAGAACTGGACCTTTATGGCGATTACCCTGACGATGTTGTGGTCAGCGTTGAGAATGTGTACAAGATATACAAAACTCACGAGCTTGAGGTAGTCGCACTAAGTGGCGTATCTATGCAGGTACTCGAGGGCAAAATAATGGCAGTAGTGGGTCCTAGCGGGTCAGGTAAAACCACACTAACAAACATCATGGGTGGGATCACTAAGGCTACAGTTGGCAAGGTCTACTGGGCTAACCTGCGCACGGATATCACCAAGCTTAGCGAGAGGGTGCTCACCGAAGCACGCCGCAATTTTTGTGGTTTCGTTTTTCAAACGGCGAATCTACTGCCTCATCTGAACACTTGGCAGAATATTGAGCTCGCAGCGCGCATCGCAGGAGTTCCTCGTCAGGTACGCAGGGAGCGTGTTGACAGGCTCATCAAGCTTGTTGGTCTTGAGGAAAGAAGACGTAGTAAAGCCACAACGTTAAGTGGTGGTGAGAGGTCAAGAGTGGCAATTGCAAGTGCTCTTGTGAACCTAATTGACACAGAAGGTAAGGGTTTAGTTCTTTGTGACGAGCCGACTGGAGACCTCGATCCTGAAACCTCGGAGCGCATTCTCGATCTCTTCCAGGAACTCAATGAGTCTCTCGGAACATCATTCTTCATTGTGACGCATAGTCAGCAGGTTGCGTCCAAGGCAGACATCACTATCGAGATTCGTGATGGTATCATCTCAGGCTTCCATGAGGCGGGTGTCGACCTAGACACTATGGATGATACTAGAATCGTTAGATTAGACCGCAACTATCGATTGGCAATGCCAACTGATTTACTTGAACGTGCTGGAAATCCAACGGAATTCCGCATTACCCTTGAAGGTGGGAAGTTCATTCTTGTGCCGCAGGTAGGTGATGTTATGGATACAATGCGGGTTCGCAAGACACGAACCTGTAGGGTCTGTGGAAATGAGATTCCACAGGGCAAGTTCATTTGTGCAAACTGTGGAAGCACTGTGTAAATCTATTCATGCTCCTGCCAATCCTATCAGGGGTCCAGAGGCTCAGGAGAATCCCGTCGCTTGAACAATGATACAATCTCTTCGATACAGCGCCAATTACCCATTAGCTTTCGAATCTCTCGCCTGAGGCGCTTCAAAATGCAGATCTTTCTGAGTTCAAGTTCTCTTTCAATGAACCTACACAGAATAACACCCATTGGGTCGAAATCAGTGAGTATCAGGACTCGACCTTCCTTGCCCCCTGCTAATACAATCTCTTCAATGTATTCCAACCTTGGCTTGCCTGATTGGGTCTTAACAATTCTCGCCTTAACTCCTAGTTCTCGCAGGACTTTCTCATCTCTCTTGCCCTCAACCACAATCAGGAGGTCCTCATATTGCTTATCAATCGTTGAGAACAGCTCTACGAGCGCCCTCTCGTTATCCCTCATCTTCCTGTATCTCGTCCATCTCATGACTAGAGCCACCATAATGTTTCTGCAATTCAGTCAATTAAGGGGCAATGGCTACTTTCATGCTCTTGCCTGAACTCATGAGATCCAATGCATCCTTAATTTTCTCAAGTGGCATCTCGTGAGATACTAGAATATCCGGGTCGATATCTCCGGCTGTTATTAGCTTCAATGCTTGTTCAACGTGTTTCGGAGCCAGATGAAAGACGCCCTTTATGGTCAGCTGCCCGTAATGGAATCTTACGGTATCAATCTCGAATTTAGTTCCAGCAGCGGCGCCGCCAAACAGTACAGTTGTACCGGCATCCCGTGTCATGTCAACTGCTTGTTCCCAGGTCACTGGCAACCCTACAGCTTCTATGACCACATCAGCACCATACCCATCCGTTGCTTGCTTTACGCGTTCCACTGGGTCCTCAGTAGCAGGATCAATCACAATGTCAGCACCAGCACGAACTGCCATATCCCTTCTCAGCTTGACCAAGTCAGAAGCAATCACGGTTGACGCACCGCTCTTCTTCGCAAGCATCATCATCATCTGGCCAATTGGTCCTGCTCCTATCACTGTGACAGTATCGCCCAATTGTATGCCGGCCTCCTCTATGCCGTGGACCACACACGCTAGGGGTTCAGTAAGTGCTGCATCACGAAATGAGAGACTGTCAGGTATTTGATGTGTGTTCCATTGCACGACAGGTGCAGGCACACGTATGTACTCAGCGAAGGCTCCATTGACTAGGGTATTCTTCAGCTGCTGGCAGAGGTTTGGTCTATTACGTTTGCAGAAGAAGCAATCACCACATGGTGCAGAATTCGTTGCCACAACCCGAATGCCCGGTTCAAAACCATCTACACCTTCTCCAATTTCTTCAACTGTACCTGCGTACTCATGTCCAAACAGGGCGGGAACATTCCTGATGAGCAGTGGATGGCCTCGTTTGTACGTCTTAACATCGGTACCGCAAGTGAGCGCAGTTCCTACCTTAATCAACAGCTCACCTAATCCTATCTCGGGAACATCGGTTTCCTCGAATCGCACATCACCGATTCCGTAGTACATTGCAGCCATCATTCTACGGGCCATACGTATACATCCGGGCGGCCTATACAAAGGGCGTTTAAATCACTTCCTGACTAAACTTCATCCAATCACCCTAAGGAAAGGCTTAATCGCGGCTGGGCTCGGTGATGAAATCAGGTGCAGACTGTGCGAATGAAAGCCCGTTACCCCGAGGAGATGGAATACAAAGCTTCTAGCAAGTGGGATGGGAAGACCGGCGGCATTGCCACACTGAAAGAAGCGGAACTAGTTTTCGATACTCCAGAAACGTATGGGGGTAGAGGTCAAGGACTATGTCCATACAGGCTGTTCATTGCTGGTGTTCTTGGTTGTCTTAATAATACATTTCTCGATGTCAAGCGGCGTTCTGACTTGTCTCTCGTTTCTTTTGATCTTAGAGGGACTGTCAATGTGAAATTCGACGGTGACGGCTATTCCCTCACGGGCTTTCAGGTTTCTGGAGATGTGGTGGTTGCTGAGGGTGAGATTGAGTTCGGTAAACGGTGTGTAGAGATAGCAACGAAATTCTGCCCTCTAACACGATCAATGAAGGACTGCATACCCTTTGAGTATGATATCGTTGTGAAGGAGCAGTAGAATTTCCCAATCCCCTTTATTTGTCCATTCGTTCTCTCATCAATACCTCAATCTTCTCCATATATTCTAGAATATTCCGCCAGTACCCCCCCTGAAAGAATACGCTCTGGCAGTCCTTGCAGAGCCAGAATTTCTCATAATAATCGTAGGTTTTCTTATGGACGAGGTCTCTTATGCGCTCTTTCTCCGTGCCCGCCAATTGAATCAACTCACCGTTGCATTTCGAGCATCGAGACTTGGTGGGATCAACAGTGGGAGTGATTCCGAATTCGACAAATACATCCACTACAACTTCATCCACACTACCTCTCACAAGCATACCTCTGATATCGCTCTCCACAGCATGCCGGTGCAGATTGGCGTCAGAAGTTAGGAGAATACGCTTCTCTGAGTTTGCGATCTTCAGCAGTTCATCGTCGTCGACATCTGCTTCATAGAAGGTGTCGTGCCCTGTAAGCCTAAGCCATAACGCCAGTTTTCCCAGCATTGCATCGACAGCAAAGCTGCTCATGATCGTTCACCGAAGAATAGACGCGCCGCGTTTTTCCACATCACTTTTTCAATCTCGTCGTCTGTGACCTGTTCGTAACCCAGATCTACGATTTCCCTAGGCAATCTCAACGTGGAGAAGAACTGGACCCACTCCTTGAGACGCATAGCATGCTCAAAGAGCGGAAAGTCGCTCCCCCAAATCATTCTGTTTGGAAAAACATGCGCGAACTTAGCCTCTGCAATCATCCTGTAGAGCTTTGACGGAACCCGTGATGCGAAGATCTGCCACCCTGCCACATCCACACTGACATTGGGGTTCTTGGCTGCAATCATGAGTGCTTCCTGTTCCCAAGGAGTCCCTACGTGCGCGAGTACAATCTTGAGGTTGGGAAAATCAGCTGCAACTTGGTCAACGAAGACCGGGCGCGCGTACTTGATGTGTTTGAACCGGGAAGTAAATCCTTGATGAATCACAATCGGGATGTTGAGGTCGATACAGAGCCTGTAGTAGTCATAGTACTTTTCATCGTCAGGGTAGAACCCGTTGGGTGGATACAGCTTCAGTCCACGACACCCCTTCTCCTTCACTGCCCGCTCTAGCTCAACCAGCCCTTCTTCTCCTCTTCTGGGGTCGAGTCCAACGAATGTTATGAGGGAGTCATCTTCTCGCACTTCATTGGCGTGCCAGTCAGTCTTTTCCTTCAGTGAAAGCGGCATTTCTTGGTTGAGTCCGCTGTCAATGGGGAGGATGACGGCCCTCTCCACGCCACTCTTTCTCATTACTACCTTCAAGTTGTCAACCGGGGAATCTAGCTGAGGCTTGTGTCCTGCAGTCTTGGCAGCAATTCTTCGTGCCTCTAGGTCCTTCAGGCCTATCGTATGTCGCGTCCAAGTATGAACATGTGAGTCAATCACTCGCAAAGGAATACATCCGAGCGAGGATTTCGCATTTCACCCAGATATTGCTTCCGAAGAGCTATTCCTCAGCCTCTCATGGGCTTTTCGCAGATTATCTACTACGTGAATTGGGACTGTAACACCGCCAAGGTTTCTGTGAGCCCCATCTCCATGAAAGTCACTTCCTCCGGTTTCTATCAAGCCTAAGCCTTCTGCTATCGCCTGAACTTCACCCGGCTTCACATTGAAGCGAAGATGCTGGTAGTCATACTCGATTTCCACGCCTAGGAGACCCAGTTCCCTTAGCTCAATGAGAGTAGAACGTAAGTCATGGAGTCGCATGGTCAAAGGATGTGCAAGCACCGGAACTGCGCCCTCAGATTTTAGAAGATTGATCGCTTCCCGTATGTCGACATGTTCTTTCTTCACGTATCCAGGCTTACCTTTCCCCAAGTACTTGTGAAACGCCTCTTCTATGTCTTTCACATATCCTCGCTGTATCAGCAGCCTCGCCATGTGTGGGCGGCCCGGAGCTTTAACTCCTTGGAGTATCTGATCAATGTCATCGTCAGATAGCCGGATGTCTTCAGATTCAAGACGGCTCTGCATCTTTGGGAAGCGTCTGCGCCTGGACTCCTCAAGCGTCTTCAATTTTTTCACTAGTTTTGGAGCCCGCACGGGCACAAAGTATCCAAGCAGATGCGCTTCCACACCCTTGTATTCAGTGCTAATCTCTACTCCCGGTATCCTGATGGGGCATCCCTGCACTTCTGCACTCATGAACTCAACTAGTCCATCAATCGTATCATGGTCGGTGAGTGCTAAAGCTCCAAGATTGAGGTCTGATGCAAAGGAGAGAAGTTCTGATGGTGAGTAGACGCCATCGGATAGATTCGAATGAACATGGAGATCAGCACGGACTCTCACCTTGTAGCGCCTCCATTCTGAGTTTTTCGACCAACGCCCGTACTCGGTGGCATAGCTTTCGAATCTCCTGTCTTGTTAGAGTTTCACCTGAAGGACAGTCTTTGTCCACAACACACTTGCGCTTTCCTGCATGATATATGATGGGATAGAACCTGCACCCCTCTGGGCGCGACTCGTAGATTTCGCACGTCTTACTCTGAGGGTCATAGAAATAACAATGTCCCTCGACGTTTCTAAGCTGACAGAATCCATCAGGCGCTCGAATCAGGTAATCCTTTTTTGAATGGCCTAGTGTATCAATCCTCTCGGCATCTTCCCTGGTGAGTGTCATCTCAGTGTCGATGCAGCAGAGCCTGACTTCATCACACGCACCATTGTGGTTACAGTTGAAAGGTGCCAAGACTGATGGTTCTCCACTACAAGTTCTTTCGATTTCGAATTGAGCCTGAGGTATCAGAGTGCGGTCAGATTGCGGTTTAGCGGGTCATCACGCTGACGACGTTCACCATCCCTGCTTATTCATCATCCCGACATGATATCAAATGAAAAGATGTGTTATATACGTCTTCTCGCAAGGCGTCTGGAGGGAGAAAGGCCATCACTGAGAGCATCGAGCGTTTCTGCCGTCTTATCAGACGCCATTATGTTAACCGTGCGCAGGCGTTTTCCTGTAATTCTAAGATAGGCTGCGGCATGGATCCTGTCGATTTGCGTCTTGAGATCTGACGGCTGGCTGATTGCTCCGAGGAGAAGTCCTCTCCTAGTGAAGAATGCTGCTAAGTGCTCAAGCGCTTTCATTTCTATTCATACCAAGCTCTTCTCTCTCGCTATCCACAAAAGCCTTCCTAATTATGCTAAGCTGTCCAGTTACTCCTAGTCTGCCAATGAGGGATTAATCGGTTTTCTGCAATCCCCTCATATCATTGGGACAGAGAGCATTGGGGCATGGCCTAGAGATGGCAGCAATGTGGCAACGATATAGAACTGCAAGAATGAGAAGCGCCATGGGACTTCCACTGCAGCCAACGTTCAAAAAGCGCGTAGAAACAAGTCAAACCCAAACGCAAGTAGCGACCTATAGTGACCCGACCTGCACAGCAAGGCGAGGACCGCAATGTCAAGGATTCCAATTGCCGTAAAGCAGTGTTCATAGTGGGGACAGACCGGGGGCCCCCGGATCCTTTGATACATTCCAAGCACGCAAGGTGCTTGGCGATCATTGGGTCTACTCCACGTCTGGACCAT
>JAUWOA010000063.1 GCA_030612365.1 Candidatus Thorarchaeota archaeon | reverse complement strand
ACAACTCTTCTGTCTCATTCACACACAGACCATATTGGCAGGCTTAACCGAGCGGAACAAGTCATTGGAACCAAAGGGACTTTTGACACCTATTCTGCGCGAGGAGGAAAAGTACCTGCTAATCGAATCGTTGTTGAATATCAGCAGATGACCGTCCTTAATGGAGTAAGCATCACGGCTATCAATGCAGGACATGTGCTAGGCTCAACGATGTTCCTAATCGAGTTTGATGATGGATTGAGAGCATTGTTTACGGGAGACTTCAATGTTGTTGATAGCATTGTGCACGAACGTGCTCGTCCTGTCAAGGCGGAGGTGCTGATCACTGAAGCGACCTACGGTTCACCCTCTTGGATTTTTCCAAATAGAATCGAAACACATGAGAATATCTTGAAGGCCGCCGCCAACAGCCTTGCTGAAGGGTTCAATCCGCTATTCAATGCATACTCGTTGGGAAAAGCCCAAGAAGTAATCGCTCTTCTCCAAAGTCGAGGGATGAGCGTGATTTCAGGAAATCGTAGCATTGATCAAGTATGCAAAGTTTACAACCGCCATGGCTTCGACCTAAAACAGGTTCCCATCACTTCAAAAGACCTCGGCCATCTGATTGAAAGGGGCTGCGCAATCGTGACTTCTTCACCTCGACATACTGAACAGCATATTCGCAGGATGCTTGGGAAGATGGAGAGCAGAGCGATTCTGGATAGAATGAAACCTTACTCGCTTTCAGGTTGGACGCTTGGAAAATTCAGACAACGCGGTTTCCCTTTGAGCGCACATTCTGATTATCTAGGACTTTTGGAATTCGCCAAGGGAGTTGATCCCAAGGTCGTCTACTGTTTCACAGAAAACGCGCGTGAATTCTCAGGGCATCTTGCAACTGCGGGGCTGAATGCAGTGCCACTGGAGTAGGTGAATGATTTGCTAAACGAACTCTCTGAATTGGTTGAACCTGTTCATGCTGAATCATTTTTCTCGGTATCAATGACAGGAGAGATACACGAAAGACTCTCCTACGAGTATGCTGACGCTGAAGGATACTATCGAAAAGTAGTTCGCGACCAGGACCTCCTAACGAAGGAAGTTGAGAAGCTAGCTGCGAACATGCAATTCTATCTCGACAAGGAGCGCGTCGAGATTAACGACGAGAAAGTTAAGTCGAAGGTCAACATGTGTGACATCTTTCCCAAGGGTGCAACAGAGGTAGTTGCAGTTATTTTTCTCATAGATTTCACTGGCAAGTTCAAACCAGGCAAAAACAAGATTGTTACTTGGCTTGAGGAGGAAATCGCACCCTATGACTTCGAGATTCAATGGCGATTTCCTTTGGGGACACGCATTGTCGAGATTGATACGTTACTCGAGTATGAAATTTACGACGACATAGTGACGCTATGGGCTACAGAGGGCCAAGATGTTGGAGGTTATGAACGCATGGAGTTCGTGCTGCCGGAGGTTTCGCTTGATGCAAATTAGCGGCCTATTCGATATCATAGGACTGTTATTAGTCGCCATAGGCATCCTGGCCATTCTTCTGGGCGTGGCCCGAATGATGCGTCAGTCGGATCAAGGAAACACAGAGATCCAGAGAAAAAGCAAGGGCATAATTCTGTTGGGGCCAATACCAATCGTTTGGGGATACGGGAAAAAGGGGTGGGCTGTAGCAATCATTGTAGGGATAATGCTCATCCTTGTGTGGCTCGTATTCCGTGGCTAGCCGATCCGGTGTATTCTTGGACATTATATTGTCGAATGTAGGTATTACCTATGGAGTACGAAGCCTCATAGATATAGAATAACTCTCTCTGGTGGAGACAAACCCTCATGATATTCAAATGCAGAAACTGCGGTGACACATCAGCTGACATCGATATGGTACTCGATGGCGCATGCCATTGTGGATGTACCCACTTCCAGTTGGCTTCTGAGGACTTACCCGGAGTATCCAAGGAGATTGAACAGAAAGAGCAGATACGAAGAGACCTACATCTCTGGGTAGACCTCAACCTAGATTCTATGGAGTCAAGTGACATCGGAAGTATCCGAGTCGCTTTCGAGTGTGAGAATTCAAAGATGGCGTGAATCCGTGAGTTTTACTGTTCTTGCTTTTTCGAATTCAGGGGATTCTCTATTCTGGAGATTTGCGCCTCTATTTCTTCATCAATATCAGTTTCGCCAGCAACGGCAGCGATTCTCTGGACTGCTTTGAGATTGTGAATCAAAGTGTCCAGCCAAGAAAAGAGGTCTCCAGGATACGCCCACAGCTCGTAATTCTCAAGCAATTCTTGGGCAATGCCTGACGGGTTAAGCCCCTTCTTTCTGGCGTCCACAATCCATCGACCCAGCTTGATATGACCATGGCTGCACTCTGGGAAATCGCGACAGCCGCATCCAAAGAAATCCATAGTCCATCTTCCGAACAACTCAAACACCCACTTCGGAAGCCTAGTAGCACCTCCACGTGGTTGTTTCATACTAGTCAGGTCTGAAAAGATGCCTGAGAAAAGGCGCGTTGGCATATGGGTCCTAAATGCTGAGTTAACTTCGCTCTGAAGCTTGGGGCTGAGATAGACATTCTCAAAGGGTTCAAGCAGGATGGCGATATCGAGCACGTCCATTGAGGTCACTTGCTTCTGAACCTCAAACCCAGATGTAGGCGTTAGGAATGACACTGACGTTGCTCGTCCTAACGGGGTCGGATGTGCGCCACCCTCGCGAACACGAATCATATGTTTCCTTACAAGATGCTTCAGGGCATCAGAGGCGGGAATACTTCTTGAAAGCATCTTGTTGTAGGCACGGGCGACTGCTTTCAACTCCACAAGTCCAGTTGAGCATATCGTTGCAAGAATTTGCTCTGCGCAAGCTTCGGTATCCGCGAATGGTTCAACGTCCTCAACGATGCCTGCAAGCAACTCCGATGCTATCTCATCCTCAGTCTTGCTTTGCCCTCCATGGTACTTCCGCTCAGGCTCAACAATAATGTACACTTTTCCTCGATCATGCTTGCCCAGCCGTCCTGCTCTCCCCTGCATCTGCTCAAACGCCGCTGTAGTGAGCCATTCGGCACCCATTGCCAGAGATTCAAAGATGACCTGAGAGGCTGGGAGATCAACTCCAGCCCCGAGAGCTGCAGTTGTGACCACACATGCGTATCGTTGTTTAGCGAAAGACCACTCAATGCTCCTCCTACGCGAGTACGAGAGACCTCCATGATATACGGCACTTGAAACGTGATGCTCCCTAAGCCAGTCACCCAATGCTTGAGCTCGTCTACGAGAGAATGTGAAGATGATTGATTGTCCTTTGGACCCTGAACTGCTTACGTGTCGGAACTCGTGTGAAACCAATCTTCGGATTATGGACCGCTTATCCACATCACTTCGAGCGAACATCAAGTGACGCTCGAGCGGAACCGGGCGACCTACGTAGTTGACGAGTTTTAGCTTCATATCCTTGGCCAAACGGTCAGGAGACCCCACTGTTGCAGAGAGCGCGATGACTTGGGCATCAGGGGCATAGAAACGCAGTCTTGCAAGCAGGCCATCCAGCTCTGGACCCCGGTCCGGATCGGCAAGGTTCTGAATTTCGTCTACTATGATTGTGCCAATCCTTCCTAGATCCTTGGATGCCCCTGTTCTGAGGAGCACATCTAGCGCTTCGTAGGTTGCACAGATGATATCGGACCTGGAAACGCTAGTATCGACGATTACAGGATGTTCTTTACTAACAGCAAGGCGTGACATACCAACGCGAATACCAACGCGTAACCCGAGAGACTTGTAACGTTTTTTAAACACCGCGTATTTCTCATTAGTGAGGGCAACGAGCGGCGAGAGGTATAGCATTTTCGCGCCATTCATAGCCTTGGGCACTCCAGCCATCTCCGCAAGGAGCGTTTTCCCCGATGAAGTGGACGATACAATGAGCAAGCCAACGCCATCAAGCAAACCAGCATCCACAACCATCTCCTGAACCGGTAGAAGCTTCGTAAACCCTTCAGAGATTAGGAGTTCCTTCAGCTTAGCAGGAAGTGCAAGCTCATTTACTCCTCTACCCTCTTTGGTGTGCCCAACATCAAGAGTATCAATCAGTGTAAGTTCAGGCTCTTTTACAGGGTCGAAACCAGGAGTAAGGAGATCCATCATGCGTTGTACTGACTTAACGGATGCGAGGCGCTTCTCTAGGTGGTTGATCATCCCCTTTGAAAGGTGGATGCCAAGGCTCTTCATGTCAGTGCGGAAATCTATTCGGGCACAAGTAATGCATGCCACCTGATCATCTGTCACTTTGATCGCGTTTCGTCTAGTCAGTATGGTGAGTTGCTCTTTCCGCAGGCAACCCTCGCATACTGGCACCACACGAGGTTCAACCGTTTGAAGGCGTCGGAGCAGGTCCTTCAATTCGTCAGTGAACGTGGGTTTTTGTTTTCGCGGGATGATTATGTTCTTAGCTTTCCTGAGAAACTGATGAAACTCCTTGGGTTGATAGTAAACTGGCTTGTTGTATTTCACGAACCAAGCACGCTTGATCTCCAATAGATTGGATGTTCGATGCCCATACTCAACCATTCCGGAGAGTCGTGCACGCTGTCGATCAAGCAGAACGTCAGAAAAGACCTCAACTCTGGTCGTTAGGTCTTGCCGGCCGGCCCGGAATACAATCGTGTAGGGTTTGGCCAACCGACTTTGAATATCTGCATCTGCGACTTCCAACTGATGGACCTCAACATGTCCCGAACTTTGGCACCAAAGACTCTTCCGGAAGAATCAAAGCTCATAGATGAATGCATCCGAGTCCTGCTTCACAATTGATAACGTAGACGCGTACTCTTCGTCAATTGCGGGGATACCTACCTTATTGGTTCGACCGGCTTTTTCAACAATTATCCACTCGCCCAAAACGTCTTCATCCTCAAACGTGCTGAATTTGTTGAATGGCGTTGCTAGGACCTTGGAATTCTTTGCCCAGTTGTATTTCCCCTTTTCGAATCGCTGAACAAATGGCCGATACAACGGGCTATTAGTGCCTGCAAGGATAAACTTGGCGCGTTGCACACCCGATACGTGTGTAATTCTAATCTTCTCCATTCTCTCATCGTAATGAGCTGTTTCAGGCACACCTGCCCCATACTTGATACGTGCGAGCGGATTTGCAGCTAATACATTGCCCTTCTCAAGGATAAGCTTACGAATTACGCTGTAGATGTCTTCAGGCCGGGCCGCAGAAAGCGGATCGATAACTTCAGGATTCACAATGTCCACGAATGGCAAAGGTTCGTCGTATCTCATCTGTGTTGGGTCAAAAATCAGTGCTGAAATGTATTCTAGAACATCAACTCTGCGCGGTCCGCTTTCAGCCACACCTTTGAAGATGCCGGGGCCCACCAAGATTGAAACAACCTTGTTCCCTCGAATTAGAGACCAAAGCTGCCGCGAAACAATTAGTGCCCGTCCGGACAAGTCAGTATCCCGAAGCACCCCTGCGTCGAAGCCATGTGCCTTCACATCAAGAAGCCAGAATAATGCGCCTTGGTCCATCAAAACAATCACTCCGAAAGGTAGTAGGTGTTTACAAAATCGAAGACTAGTTTAATGGCTTCTGTGTCATACTCCCGGAATCCTACATCAGCCAAAGCTCGCTCAACAGACTCGTATTGCTCGTCCAACGAGATATTCTCAAGTCCTAGTCTATCTATTAGTTCACTCAAACATGTTTTCACGATGTCTTCAATTGGATCGCCCTGGAATTTCAAGACACGAATCACTCTGTCAATCCGTTCCCTGAGAAACGTAGACTGTTCCTCACCAACTCTCCGTCGAGCAAGACGAACATCTCGCTCAAGGAAATCAAAAGGTGACGCCATATCCGGTTCGGTCTTGTTGTCTCTTGTAGATGCCGCCCCAACTTGCACGTAGCGCGACCTGTCACCACGACCCGTAGGACGTGGGGCCATATGAAGAATGAGATGAGCTATAGATTTGACAGTCATACCACTAAGCGGTTCGTCCATGTCCTCAATCAATGCCTCGAGCTGCGTGATGGACATGTCAACCGTTGCAGACTCCGAAGCTGTAGAAAGGATTTCACGGAGTTTTCGAAAGAGTGCTTGGTTCCTTCGCAACAAATGATAGAATTTTCCTTTGAGTGTTTCAGGCTTCCACTTGGTCACAGGTGGGCCGAAATACAGCAATGCTTCTTGCGAAGTGGATTTCAGATGCTCTTTCAACCAAGCCTGAAGCACTGGCACAATGAAACCTTCAGCCAGCTTGGCGCGAGCGGTGATAATGGAAATCGCTTTTTCAACAGTGGACGATTCTTCATCCAATGTGCTCTCTAGATTCGCCAGATCCCTGACTTTCAGCTCCAAGTCACGAGCGAATGTGCCATAGACGTATTCAATCCAACGACCCTCAATTATGGCAAACTCCATGATATTTCCCGGAATGTTCGGAACATCTTCACCAACAGACGCCCGCCTCTGGAGCTCAGCGCTCAGAAGGACAATCGACTGCTTTAGGCTCTGAATCCCATCCATGTGGATAAGATAGGCCATCATTGCTACCTCAAGGGGGCATGAGAACTCCTCTGCAATCCTTCGAGATTCCTCAATAGGAACTCTTCGAACCCGCTCTCTTAGGTTTACATACTTGTCCGCAAACTCCTGTGTAAGCCTTTGTCGACTCGCTACAGCCAGCTTTTCAAGATCAGGATCGCGCAGCAATCAAGAACACCTCTATACCCGTGAAGTCTATCTAAATGGCATAAACTCAGTTGGAATAGGTTCTTGTCAGTCCTCAAATATGTATTGCGCGTGTGGAGCCGCATCAGTGTGGCGTGCTCGACTCAGTCACGCGCCGCCGGAGAGAAGCAGGAAGTGAATACCAAACCCTAGGAAAAGCGCTCCGAGTATTAGAGCAAATGCTGCCTTTACCTTTGAGAAGTGGCGACCATGTTCAACATGGATTACGAGCCAACCAAAAGACATGAGCCCAAAGGCGACGAAGATGACAGCAAAGTAGATGTTGAGTGATTCGATAATGATTTCAAAAGTGGGTAACTCGAACAGTTGCATCATTCGCCAACCTCAGTTCTGGACAGTCTTGACCGCGGACTCCCTTGGGGTTTTAAAGGTCACGGTAGTAGAAGGTTCATGCCACGAAATCGTATTCACTCGTGTATTCCTTGTCATCAATGACTACTTTCCTCAGGAGTCTTGCACTCCTCTTGGCCAACTTCCTTTTCTCTGCAAACGATAAGCTTGGATCTTCCGGAATCTTGATGCTTTCAATGACTATTGTGTGTAGTATCTGCACCTTCTTAGTCTTCGGACCTATTTCTTCCCACAAATCAGGAAGGGTTTCCTGAAGAATGAACTTCATTGTTTCGGGCGTGTTGGCCAATGCGCCCTTGCAGAAGACGGGGGCTTTCACTGTCGTTTGGCCTTCCTCAGCGCCTTTGGGTGCTTTGGGGAAAGATGTCTTGGTTGTGATTTTCCATGGGGTCCCGGCTTCGCTTGGACTCATACTGAGCAGGAAGAAAGTCGTAGGTGCTTCGTTATACGCTAGTTGCCTGATGTCCTGAAGAGGAGCGATTTCCTTGAGTTTAGCTTTATACGTTGGTGGTCCTTTTCCCCCGGATTTTTTCCATAGAAGTGGCATATTCAAGTTAGCGAACTCATTCGTCCGATCTGAGTAGGTGACTATCAATCCGGAAATTCTGTGCGTTCCTTCTGGTGCTCCATCGACATAGCCTTGAATGAATGTTTCTTCGAAACCAAGGTCAACCTTGAAAGAAATTCTCTTCTTGCTGAAGGCCAAGTGCGCTCTCGGACCATGATGAGATCCAATCCCGTACTTTACCAGCTTTGCATGCACAAATTCGTCGGGTTCGTTTCGTACTACCTTGGTCAGCCAATTCATCCCTGTGGACCTCTTTGGAGTCCGGTTAACTGGGAGTTTTAAACTTGCCGTGAAATCAGAATGCGAAAACGATTACAGTACAACAAGGCCCAACAATCCCCATATCCAAACGACAACGACTGTCACGACCAGGACTGCCACCAAGTCGATCATAAGTCCTGTCGTGATCATCTCTCTCATCGTTACTTTTCCGGTGGAGTACGCAATCGTGGAGGGAGGGGTTCCTGCAGGCAACGCAAAGTCCATGGAAACCGCAATCGCGATTACCATCGTTACCAACAGGGGATCAATTCCGAGTCCTATAGCCAAAGGGATAGCAACCGGAATTAGTATTACAGCCGCCCCAGTGTTTGAGGCAACCATCGTCACCAGTATTGCCACAACTCCCAATATCACCACAATGAGAAAAGTCGGAAATATGCCTAGGCCATTCATTTGATGAGCCAGATAGGCTGAAAGACCAGTGTCGATCATTGCACCTCCTAACGCGATTCCGCTGCCAAGTATTAGCAAAGATGACCAGTTGATTTCTGAGGATATGTCCTTTTCATCCAAGAGTCGAAGCATTAGAAGAAACAGACCACCCATCAGAGCAACGATGGAGCTTGGAATCCCATGTCCGGACCAATTGAGAGCAGAGGCCATGAGATCAGGAAGCCGCTCGGTGAGCCATAGTCCCACGACCCCCGCGAAGACTACGACTACCAGCTTCTGCTGCAACGACATCGGTCCTAGTTTGAGGTACTCCTTCTCAGAAATCCCTTTGAGGTCTCGAATCTCCTCTATGTCCTTGGGAAGCTTGAATCTAATTAGCAGCCATTGCCACACAATGGGCAGCATTATCAGCACCACGGGAAGCCCAAACGGAAGCCAGCTCATGAAGGAGAATTCAATACCGAGGAAGGAATTGATGTATGTTGCTGCCAACGGATTCGGAGACGAACCAACAAGACTGGCGACTCCGCCCAGAGTCGCTGCATAGGCAACTCCAAGCACGAGAGCCTTCCCATACTTGCTTCTTGTTTCCTCATTTCGTATCCTTGAGATAACAGCGATAGCTATCGGAATCATTATTGCTGCTGAAGCGGTGTTGCTAATCCACATTGAGAGGAATGCGGTTACAGCCATCACGGTCAACAGCAGACTGGAGCCAGATCCGGTGCTTCTAGACAGGATCAGTAGTGCTAGCCTCTTATCGAGGTCATACTTGCTCAGAGCGCGTCCTAGAAGGAATCCTCCTAGAATGAGCACGACTGCAGGATCAAAGAATGGAGCCAGGGCAGTCTGAGGAGTGCGTATCTCAGTAGTAACGAGCAGGATGGGGATTAGCATTGATGTGGCAACCAGACTGATTCCTTCCGAGAACCAGAGAATCGCGACGACTGCCAGTATCATCAGAGCGGCTCTTGATTTTACAAGAGGTTGATATGTCACTGTAAATGTCTGGCCACTCTGCCGCGTTGGCCTAATCGTTTGGTCAAACCCTGCTTCGTTCTGGAGACGAACCTCTATCTGATCTGCTGCCAAGGGTGCTCCTATCGCGCTTATGATGAAAGTCAGCGCAGTGTCAGGAGCAAGGGGAACTCGAGTCATCACTATGACCGTGATATTCGTTGTTGTGCCATTGAGAGTGTATACGCTTTGTTCCAGTTGTCCACCCTCAGCAAGCAAAACAATCACTGGGAGATCCACATCAATGCCAGGCGAAACGACAGAAATTGTGATCTGATATTCGCCTGTTTGGAAATCCGGAGGGGCGAGATTGTAAAGTGTTAATCCAACAATAGCCGTCACGACCATTACAATCGCGGTCTTTCGCGAAATCCCGTATGACAAAGTGCTTCTTCCTCACTCACGTTTTGTGGAATTCAAAGACTTAATCAACAGGACGCGTTTCGAGAATTTTTAACATCTCGGTAGAAGGCGAAACAAAGCCCTTTGTGCCTATAATCGTCCTGGTCTTCTCTACCAGATGACCGGTATGTTTGTCGAGGATGTCAATAGTTTCGTCAAACATATCGAAGGGGCCTTCGAAGATTGTGAACCCTGTGAATGCAGTTCCAAAAGCACTACCAGCCTCGGCCAGAATCTTGATTCCCGCGGGTAGCTTGTTCCTAATTGTGCCCCATTGTTTGAACCATTCCCGCTTCTCATCATCTGTCATCGTACGAAGCCGATACATTAGTATGTAATAAAAATCCGGGTGACCGGAATCACCTGGTTTCGTGCGGCTAGCCATACTCTAACGAACGTACTGTATAGCTTATAACGGTGATGCACCCTGAAACGTGAAACCTACTAGGAGTGATTCGTATGGGTCTGAGAGCATCCAAGCACACAGGCAATCTGTTAGTTCTCTATTCTATTACAATCGTCATGCGCGCATCATTCTACATTACCATCGCCGTCACCCAGAGCTTGAGCTTCATGGGCGGAGGCCTGCATGAATGGGAGATTGCTGCGGTCATGATTGTCGATAATCTTGTAGAACTCACCCTTGCCTCGTTCTTTGGCTCATATGGCGACAAGATTGGCCGCAGACCCATCCTGATAGCTAGCCTCTTCATCACTGCAGCTGCTGCATATCTTTTCGCCATAGCACCAACCGCGGCGATTCTGATTGCATTCTCTGCGGTATTTGGAATCGGTGCCGCAGCCAAGGTTTCCACAACTTTGTCGATGATTGCGGATATGTCATCTGAGCACGACCGAGCCCGTCTGATGGGGTACTATCACCTCTCCACACTCACTGGTCTTGCAGGTGGCTTTGGCTTGGGAATCATCCTGCTGGAGAGGACCATTGCTCCGAACTCAATCCTCTTCATGGCTGGTTTAGCCTGCGCGGTGAGCGGCATAATTGCGTTCTTTGCAATAAAAGAAACCCGAACTCACGTGCACGTTGACGTAAGCATTCTCGGTCTGATCAAGAAGGTCGCAATGGATCGCAGGATTCAGATGTTGATTCCAGTCTACGTTCCGATAATCGCAATGTATGGCTTGCTTATTGGATACGCAGGGAGGATAATCGAGGAACATTTCGATCTGCTGACCGGTACTGACCTCTTGTACCTCTTTGGGGTGCTCGGAGGCTCACTCATTCTGGGAACCGTTATCATGGGACGTCTTTCTGACCGTTACATGAAGCGACGACCATTCATTGTTACAGGCCTTATTGGCTTCGGAATCTTGGGATACTTGATGGTTGCATACGCCGAGAATCTCCCGGGGCTATGGACAATTTGGCCAGCGTTGCCCGTACTTGGCTTCATGGCGGGCGCATTCCCACCAGCGGCAATGGCATATCTCACAGACATATCCGACAAGGAAGCAAGAGGCGCCACAATGGGTGTCTATAGCATCTTCTTCGGCTCAGGTATGATCATTGGACCGCTAGCTGGAGCGTTTGCATATGGCAACTACGGGCTTTACGGGATGGCTATACTCGTGGGCGTTTTCATCGCCATCGCAATAGCTGGAACGTACTTCATTCCTGAAATACATCATAAGGAAGAAGGCCCCACGCCAGAATCCGCTGACTGAGCAAAGGTTAATAGCGAGCACATCCCTCAACGCGATAGAATCTCATAACGGAGAGCGTAATCATGGCTAGGCTTACTACTATTGGTAACTTAATCGCAGGGATAGGTCTTGCAGTGTTGACTTTTGCAGCGATACTGCACTATCTACTGTCAGGAATTACAGAGTTGGCGGGGGTTGCTCTCATTACGTGGACGGTGGCCGCAGGGTTGCTTGTTCTAGTCCTAATCTTCGCCGTACTCAACACGTTTACAGAGGTCACAG
>JAUWOA010000156.1 GCA_030612365.1 Candidatus Thorarchaeota archaeon | reverse complement strand
CGTACTAGTATGATTACATCCTCAGACACAATGCCCACAAGGTTGCTCACCATGGCATATCCTGTCTTCGGACAGAGTGAGGTGCAGGCTTGAGATGGGTTAGGTGAATTGGGAACTTGCTCTTTGCCCACTGCTGAGCACTCTTTTTCTTTTGCAGACGGCAGCATCGCCCACGCAGATCTAAGCTTTGCGGGAGCGTATCTTATGACACAGGACCAATAGAACAACCGCAACGACAAACGAAACCATGAGCGTGATGAAGATAGTGCCCTGGGCAATGAACTCTCCAACAATGTCGAAAACTGCTAATCCAGCCACTAGAGATATGGACCAGGTCTTCTCGGTTAGCAGACCCCAAAGCGCAATGAAGAACAGGATTGCGACAATGCCGCCGGCCACCATCAGATACCTGTAGTCAATCGCCACAGTTGCTCGGATTCCTCCAAAGTCGAACAGAAAACACAAGGTCACCACCACATGTTGGACAATTTTCTCAAGTGTAAGAAGTGCTATCAGGTAGTAGGTTCGTGTCCATTCTCTCATTCTCAACGCTCAATGAATAGATGACATCAGACGTCATAAACTCTCTCCTAGTTTGGTGTTGATTCTGAACCGAACCCTAGTCTAGAGCCAGCCATGTAGTCTGTACCAGTCGATGGTGTCTTTCAGACCAATGCGGGGGTCTGGATACAGAAGTCGGTAGCCAGTGGCTTTCAATTTGGAGTTGCTATACCAGTATCCATTGTACATCATATCGATTGTCGCAAGTTCCACCTTGGGTTCGTTGTGAGTTATGTGTCTTGCTTTCCACTCTGACCAGCGTGCCAGTGTTCTAAGGGCGATTCGAGGGGTCAGAATCTGAGTGTGATAGACCTTAGTATCCAGCAGGGGTGCAAGAGAGGAGAAGAGATCGTATTTGCGGTATGTGGAGTCATCCACCACATTGTAAGCTTCTCCGGTCGCTCCTGGATAGTCCGTCAGATGAACAGCTGCGCCAACCACATCGGCCACATGCACCAGAGGCACTAGCTTGTTGAGGTTCTCAGATATGACGGGAAGTTGACCCTTAGCAATCATCCGAATGATAGTAGCGATGCCATAATGATTGCGGGGACCATAGATGGGCGCCGGTCTCAGGATGACAACTTCCAACCGACTGTCCAAGCAGGTTTCCTGTACGGCCAGTTCTTGTTCCCACTTGGACCTCTCATAGGCGTTGGATGGCCGCTTGGGCTCTTCCTCTCTGATTGGCAGTGAGCGCGATGCGCCATAGACACCACTAGTGCCAATGAGAATCAGCTTGGACACACCAGCTTCAATGGCGGCAGCAGCCAAGTTACGTGTGCCATCTACATTGACTGCGTATAGATCGTCCCAGGATGCTGAGTAGCGGAAAAGGGAAGCGGCGTGATAGATCACATCGACACCCTGAATTACCTGTTGAAGGGATTCGGGGTCTCGTAGGTCACTGGGAATAAACTCAGATGATGGGTTCTGGAACGCGCGGCCAGCCGAGGACAAATCCGTGGCACGCACATCAGTTCCAGTTATCTGCAACAAGTAGTCTACCAAATGGCTACCCACAAAGCCACAAGCGCCAGTCACCAAGACAACTCTTTCTTTGGTCATTATTTCACCATCCATAATGGTTAGAGGAGTCCAACCATACCTGTTTGCCGCTCGTGACGTCCGAACAGGAAGTAGCCCAAGAAGATGCCACAATAGAGCCACACGGGGTACAGAAGGAACAGGATGAGGGCAACGGTGTCAATGAAACCCGCTGTATTGACATATTCGAAGTTAAACAAGCCGCTGTTGATCATGAAGTCGCGGCCTGATGCAGCCTGCCCTATCCACTGCCAGACCCAGTCGAACCAGCTTAGATTGAGATACATAGAGCCCGCGACGACCCAGAACGTAATCAACGTAAACACCGCAAGAAAAATCCTGGCACGCCGGGCGACACGGTGGAGCAGTCGGTTATGCAGCCAGACGATGAATGCGCCACACACTACAAGGAGCAATGGATCGATTAGAAAGCTCATACCTACAAGTATCGTATCATGACCATAAAAAACCTCAACATCATCATAAAGCACTAGGTCAAAATGATTCCACAAGGGTATCCGACGAGATTATAAGCAACTATCAACGTTATAAGATGTGATAGAGATGAGCGAAACGACTACCATTCCACTGACCAAGGAAACCAGGGATCTGCTAAAGAAGCATGGGCGAAAGGGGGAAACCTACGACCAACTGATCCGACGGCTGGTGGAAGTCGCAGAACAGCTCGAGTTCGCGGAACGTCAGAAACGAATCCTTGCCCAAGAGGAGTACACCCCCCTTGGCGAAGTATAGGGTTTTTCTATCGGAAACTACAGTATCTCAGTTGAATCTACTGGACATGAAGCAAAAGGAACGAATCAAAGAAGCATTGAGAAACCTTGAGCAGGATCCATTTCATTCACGCTCCGGAGCTGACATAAGGAAACTCAGCTTTCCATTAGATCCGCCACTTTTTCGCTTAAGGATTGGCAACTACAGAGCCATCTACTTCGTAGTTGAGCGTGAAGTTAAAGTGACTGAGATTATCCATCGGAGCAAGGGTTACAGTTAGCTGGGTTGAATGGGACATTGCTGCATCACTGTGTGTATTCTTGGAAACACGAAGGCTAATCTTTAGGTTATCACAATGTCAGAATCGCGATGCGGATTGGGATTCTACACGGATGGATGCTATCGGGGTCAGGAAGCAATATCTACGTTCAGAATGTAGCAAGAACTCTTTGGGAACAAGGTCATGAAGTACACCTGTTCTGCCAAGACCGGGATACCGCAAGGTTTCCTTTCGTTTCCACCATTAGGATGCATAGTTCAGATGAACGCATTGAGGAAACGGTCCTACGTCCTGATGGTGTAGTAGTCCACGTACCAGACATCGGTCCAATCCTACCCGTCTTCGTCTGGGATCGATACCCCCACTTCGAAGAGGTTATCGAGTTCCCAAAAATGAGTTTTGGAGCTCTGCAGAACTACTTGGACTGTAATGCGGATGCAATAGCGACAAGCGTGCAAGAAGATGAACTTGATATCCTACATGCCAATCATGCTATCATGATGCCGGCAATCGCTCGAGAAGTGAGCAAGAGGACTAGCATTCTATACTTGACGGCACTACACGGGAGCGCGCTTGTCTATGCAGTCAAGGATGATCCCACCTGCTTTGAGCAAGCGATAAACGGGCTAGAAGGGGCAAGTGCAGTTCTTGTTGGGAACGAGTATTTCAAATCCCAAGTTATTGAGATGTTTGCAGAACGCTATCCGGATTTGTCTGGCAAGATAGTTGAGGTACCTTTGGGAGTTGATACCAATATTTTCAAACCTACCCCCCGGAACGAATGCACCGAAGTAATCGCTTCTTCGTTGAAAGCCCGTAGTGAGCAGCTCCTTGGGAGAGATGCAGAACAAAGTCGGACGATTCGTCAAACATTCTACGAGTGGATTAGAAAAGGCGAGGTTCCCAAATCGATTTTCGAATTCGCCAAACAGTATTCGCAAAAACATCCGGATGCAGACCTGCATCATCGCATTACTAGTATCGATTGGAAGATACCAGTCGTCATGTTTGTTGGACGGCTCATTCCTGGAAAGGGAGCGCATGATCTTCTGATAGCGTACTATGAGCTTGCTAAGCGAGTTCAATGCCAGCTAATCGTGGTGGGCGCTGGTCCCATGCGGGAATGGCTGGAAGCCTTTGCCATGTTCAGGCGCTTCGGTATCGGCTCGATGCTTGAGCCTTGGCTAGATGTCGCGAGGAAACTCCCTTATTCCGAAAATCTGCTATCTGCTGCTGAAGAATGGGTTGAAGGGAATGCTGACTCATGTGAACCTATGCCACACACCAAAGTTCTGTTTACGGGATTTCTTGATCACAATCTTCTCCAGTATCTCTTACCTTGTGCGGACGTTGCTGTCTTTCCCTCCCTGGTTCCAGAATCATTTGGACTAGTTGCACTAGAAGCTGCTTCAGCTGGTGTGATTCCATTGGTGAC
>JAUWOA010000016.1 GCA_030612365.1 Candidatus Thorarchaeota archaeon | reverse complement strand
GAAACCACCAATAGGGTCCAATGGGAAACTGGGTGTTCCGTTTGGTAGGACGTTGGGATACCTGTCTACACTATGAGCAATGCCGTCAATCTCGTACTCCCCCGTTCCATTGTAGTCGCTCCACCAGTTGCCTGTGTCTATCCCATTGTCCCAGGTATTATCTGAACCGAAATCAATGGCGTTGCCTTCTTCATTCCAACCAATGGCATTTCCGTAGATGGTATTGTCATACCCCCTGATGCTAATTCCACAGCCTGAATTATTGTAGATAGCATTGTTCACGATTGTGCAATTGGTCATTCCGGGGTGAGCACTAATGCCGGACCCACCATTCCAGTAGATTCTGTTTCCAGTTATCCTGCAGTTAGCCACGAACCTAAGATCAATCCCACCATAGGCCAGCCAGCGATGTGAGTTGTTGTAAATGATGTTACGCTCCAAGACGCAGTCTTCGGAATAGAACAGTCTGATTCCCCCGAATAGCTGACCCTGAACTTCACAATCAACTACTTCGCAATGGTCTGAGAAAGCGATACAAACGCCAATTGAACCATTGTGGAACCCGCCATTTTGGACAGTGACCCCGTTGCAGTTGACCAGGTATACCGCACCGTACACTGTGCCGTCAATGACCATGTCCGATTCGTCAACGAAATAGCCGAGTTCCTTGCCGTTCACTGTATTGTCGATGACGACATGCCTCCACTTCAACACGGTCAAGCCAAATATGGTAATCCCGCATCCATCGAATGAGTTCCCTGTCACATTGAACTCGGTGGAGTCGTCGAGATGTATACCTCGATAATCAATGCCGGATAACGTATTTTCCGACAACACGCAATCATTGCACTCTTGGAAGTACATTGCTGAATAACAGTCGGAGAAGGTATTTCCCTCGAACACACTGCTGTTGACATTGTATGCATCTATGCCCTTTGAGCTGTTTGAAATATCATTGTTTCTTACCAGACAGTTCTCGACACACATCACATCGATTGAGCAGTAGCTGTCGTAGAGTGTGTTCTCTTCCACTATCCAACCCGGTCCCACCATTTGGATGCCGCTCTCCATGCCATGGCTACCCTTTATGGAGTGGACTGTGTTGTGGGCGAATCTCGAGGAGTTCGTATCCACACTGAGATGCACACCGCCAAGCGTGCAGTTGAATACTGTGTTGTGGACCACATCACAATTGATTGTTAAGGAAAACCCCATGCCGTGCAAATTGTTGTATACGGTGTTTCCAGAGATGGTGACATTGCTTATCGGGTCAGCCCACATTCCAGTACTACAATTGAAGATAGTGTTTTCAGAGATGATGCTGTCGTTGAGCCCGTCGCACACAATTCCCGAGCTTTTTTGCCTGATGATACACTCTCTCACAGCTCCGTTGGTGACATTGCGGAGATGGACTCCACTAGAATCAGGAGTGCTGACAGACGCGAAAAGGCAGTTTCTTATTTCGAAGTGCTTCGTTACGTTTGTGATCTTTGCGCAGTCAGCATCTGTTGTTATGTTCAAGTTCTCAACCACGTACGGATCTCCCTCAGTGCCACTTCCCGACCAGACTGTTGTGTTGAACTCATCATCTGATGTGACTAGAATCGGCGCCGCTAGCACATAATCTGCAAGGATGCTCTCCACCTGAGTTCCGATGACTACATTGTGACCGCTAGACTGCCAAAACACTCCAACAAGCGGCACAGACGAGATGGCAATAAGCATACTCAGCGTTAGAACAAAAACTGCTACATTCCTACGCAAGATATTTTCCTCCAAGTCCCCCCGTTGGACTGGTCAGTGTATTGGCATTTTGTGCTATTGTATCTTTCGACGAATTCACTCTGAGGGTCCTTCTTCAGGGGAACGAATCACATCCGCGTGCATGGCGTTGAGGTTCATGAATAACTTCCTATAGTCATCATTCCTGATGTCAATGTAGACTGCATCTTTTGCTCTATCAATATCGATGAACCGCAGTGCCCTCTCCAAGGCTCTTGGATAGTAACCATAGATTACCAGAACAAAAAACACCAAGAGTATCACGGTCAGATTTACTACAGGTTCAAACAATGATCTGGAATGCCAAATCGCCGCATTGATTCCTAGGATGAAGAATAAAGTCGGATAGAATAGGACGAATAACGCGGCCCAAGCAATGAACCGTGCTCGTCCTGTCCTGAGTTTGCCGCTCCCATGGAGCATGCAGGTTGGCACCCAGAATGTCACTGCGCCTCTCGCAGAAGCCAAAATGAGGTCTGCTTTGTCTTTGCCATCAGCCCATGTGCTTACAGCATTTTCATTCCCTCGTACCGCTGAAGCCCTCTCCGTGATTGTGACGGATACTAGGTCCTCTGGTTCATCAAGGCAGACAGGGCACTTCTCTGGGAATTCCACCTTTGATATCTTCGCTCTCACAAGTGTAAGATCAGCAAATTCTTGTTTTTTCCCAGCGTCTTCGCTCATCCTTTCTACTTACCTCATTCTGGGGGCATCACGATGATTTGAACACTTGTTAAGGGTCTGTTATCACTGGGTTCGGAGGCATCAAAGGTATCGAATGTCATTTGATACAAGAAGCGGCGTTCTCTCATTTTCAATTCATGCGCCACACGAACGGAGAGTCCAATTCCTTTGAAGCCGTATCCTCTTATTGCTACCATCCGTTTGTCGGACCTTACTAGGTCTTGTATGGTTGCCGCTATCCTGCGTACGTCAATCTTTCCCACTTTGGGGGAGATTTCAAGCAGTACATATTCGCTAGTCGGAAAAACCGCGACATCTTCCTCCATCGCGATTGAAACAACCTCATCTCTCAGATTGAGCTGCTCAGGGATTCGGTCACGAAGGGACATGATTATGACTGAATGTAGCCGGGCTAATAACTTGAGCGACTTCACTAGCCACAAACCTAATGCTCTTATGCTCAGTGAGCGTTAATTTCATGGAGGATTCACCGATGGTAAAAACTAAGACCCTTGCTATCGTTGTGGCTGTGGTAATAATCTCATCATTCGCTGTTTATGGCTACTGGTCTACAATTGCCCCCCGAGCTGACGTCAGAATTGGGTACTTGAACCAGGACCTGCACCAGCTCGCTCTGCAAGTTGCTTTAGTGAATGGCTACTTTGAGGACGAGAACATCACAGTCGAAACCGTTGTATTTAGCAATGGAGCTTTTGAGATGGACGGTTTTCTTGCAGACCAGATAGACATGGGGTATCTCGGCGCCGCACCCGCACTGACGAAGCGACTCAACATGGACATCCTGATTACAATACTTGCTTCGGTCAACTTGGAAGGTTCCGCCATCATGGTGAAGAAGTCGGAGTACGACTCGGGTGCCGTAACCAGCATTGCGAATCTAACGGGTAAACGTGTACACCATCCTGGGGTATCAACAGTTCAGAACTTCCTTCTCCGTCTTGCCTTGGAGAATGCGGGGATGACTTACGAAGATATCATTCCCGTATTCACTGTGCCTCCACAAATGGAAGGTGCCCTTACAGCGGAGGCTCCCGCATTCATAGCATGGGAGCCCTACTGTGCCAAGGCTGAATATAACGATGCAGCAGCAATTCTGATGAATTCGGGTGAGATTTGGCCTAATCATCCCTGTTGTGTTGTGGCTTCAGCCAATAGCTTCTTGGAGGCTCATCCGGATGTTGTTCAGAAGGTCATCAATGTGCACAAGCGGGCTGAGCAATGGATTGTCGATAATCCAATAGGAGCTATTGCTATTGCGGTTGACTGGCTTGAGATGGACCAGACTCCCGTTGAGAACGCATTCAACCGAATCATCTTCGACTATGATCTGAACATGACCGGTCTGACAATGTATCTCGAGTTCCTCATTGACCAGGAGCAGGTGGATCTTCAAATGAGCGAAGTTGCCAGCTTCATGAACGGCTTTGTCAATACAACATTCGTCGAGTCATAAACGGCAGACACAAAAGAAATACCGTGGGTCCTCTTCAAGAGCAAGATGACTGTAGCGCTTAAGGAACCTCGCAGCGAAGCTGATTCACAATCCGCCCAGCCGAAAAGCTGGATGGCAAAGTTCGACCCAAGAGATGTGGTCTTGAGAATCCTGCTTCCAGTCATTATCTTGATTATCCTCTGGGAAGTCATTGCACAGCTCTCCGTGTCATCCCTGTCAGGGATCGTATCATCATTCCTGAAACTCGCAATCGAGGGCGACAGTCAGGGGAAACTCCTTGCGGAACACGTCTTAACCAGTCTTGGTCATGTTACTCTCGGATTCCTGGTCGCTGCACTGACAGCGATTCCTTTAGGAATCAGCATTGGTCGGTATAAGGTCATCAACTCCGTCTTCGGACCAGTAGTTGAAGCGATGCGTCCCATTCCTCCGATTGCTTGGATTCCCATATCGCTTCTTCTATTCCGCGACATTCTATTCGCTCGTATTTTCATAATCTGGATTGGTGCTTTCTTCCCGATTCTCATCAACACGACAGCTGGTGTCAATCGCACAAACCCGGTTCATTTGGATGTGGCTGAAACCTTTGGTGCGACAGAACCTGAAATCTTGACCAAGATAATTATTCCCTCAGCTGCGCCAGAGATATTTGTAGGCTTCCGCATTGGGTTTGGCATCGGCTGGATGTGCTTGATTGCTGCCGAGATGGTGAATGTCAATGCAGGACTTGGGTATCTCGTGCTAATCATGCAGCAGTCAGGTCAGACCGGCGCTATGATTGCGAGTATGTTGTTGATAGGACTCGTTGGCTTCCTCATCAGCTACTTCTTCATGATTATGGAAAAGCGTCTACTCAGATGGAGAAGAGAGATTTCCGTTTAGGATCTCTGCATAAGCATAGCTTTCTCTTGCTCTATCTTAAGGATGTCTAGAATCTGAGCCCGATATGTGAGGCACTCGCTAGTTGCTCGGCGGCGGGGTCTGGAAATGCTGATATCGTATTCGACTAGCATCTTCGCTGGGATGTTACTCATGACCAGAATTCGGTTGGACATGAATACTGCTTCATCCACATTGTGCGAAACGAATACGATGGTTGAACCGGTTTCCTGCCACACTCTCAAGAACTCTTCTTGCAGGTGATTCCGGGTCTGAGCATCAAGATTTGAGAACCCCTCATCCGCAACCAAAATATCTGGCGATGTGACTAGGCTTCTAGCTATCTCAGTCTTGCGCGCCTGGCCGCCGGAAATTTCATGGGGCAAATGATCCTCATAGCCTTTCATCCCGACCAGTGCAATCACCGCATCAGAACGGCTTCTCATCTCCTCTTCTGATACACCCTTCACCTCGAGCCCGAACTCTATATTCTTGCGAACTGTACGCCAAGGAAGTAGTGATTCCTGCTGGAAGATGTAACCCACACGACTGTGCCCCAGCTTCACTTCAACATCATCTATGAGAATTTCACCCGCATCGGGTTCAATGAGTCCTGCAATTATCTTGAGAAGTGTTGTCTTGCCGCACCCCGATGGTCCAAGGATGCCCAGAAATTCTCCGTCCTTGACCTCAAATGAGATGTCGTCCAGAACCAAGGTTGAATCTTGTTCCCCATTATCAAAGGATTTTGATACGTGACGAACGGAGAGCTTGGGCACTATGGTTTCACCGGCCTTCTAGACCGCATTTCCGGTTAAATAATGTGCCCTCTGGATGACTCAGATTGAGGGACTGCACCCAATAAAGGTAAAAAAGGCAACACTCACACCACAGAGTGACTCAGATACCGAGACCTTGTAGTTGTTAGACCAACTTAGTACCTGAGCATCAAGTCTTCAGATAAATGGTGACCAATCTTGACGGCCCCTCGCATACTCTTTGAGATTCCCGATGAGCTGAGTACTAGTGCCATTGCCGTGGGCGATGTAACTAACTCAGGACTTTCTGAACTCTGTACAGGTGGCCGTGATGGGGTTCTAAAGCTGTATAGCGCCAGCAATAAGACCGAAGTAGAGTTCTTGGCGCAGCAGGATCTACAGGGCAGCATTCTCTCGATTCGCATTGCTGATGCTAATAATGACGGTTTGATGGAAGTCATTGTCGGGCGCAGTGTGAGCGCTGGTGAGATGCCAGGTGAAGCCAGTACGCTTCAGGTGTTTAGGTATGCTCCAAGTGGGCAGCTAGAACTCCTTGCAGAGCATCCGGTGGGAAGCTTTGTCACAACAATCAATGTTACTGATGTCACAGGGGATAACAAAAACGAAATCATGGTTGGAGGCAGCGACTCTACACTTCGAGTCCTCAAGATGGATACTCAGAATAACTTGACAGAGTACATTCGTCATCAACTAGATGACATGCCCATCGCCATCGGTACTTGTGATGTGATTGGCGATGAGATTGAGGAGATAGTTACCGGTAACCGTGACAAGACGCTGCGTGTGTTCAAGGTTAGGAATGGCACGCTGGAAGAGATAGAGGTCCTAAAACTACCTAGTCCAGTTATTTCGGTCGCGGCAGGTGATATTCTCGGCGATAGGAAAATGGAGCTTGGGGTAGTTACTCACGACGGTTCTATCAGGATTTACCGCAATGAAGAGAGCAAACTTGAGCTCTTCACGAAGTTGGAGAACATCAATGCCCTGTCCGTCCGAATAGCCGAGTTGAACGCCGACCACATGGACGAGGTTGTGATTGCCACCTCTGACTTTAAGGTTCTATTCTACAGTCTATACATGGCTGAGCTCAAACAGCTCGCCACTGTCGATATTGGCGCCAAGATTCTTGCTATCAGTGTTGGTGACGCTGGCGGTGATGATAGACGAGAAGTGTTGGTAGGGGTTTCTGATGGTCCTCTCAAGGTCATTGAAGGTCTATACCAGATAATCCCCAGTTTCGAGGTATCTCAGGATTCTGAGGACAGTTCTCGACTGCGCGGCAAGGTTACAGTTGCAAACATCACGGATCAGCCAGTTATGGGTATCACCGGGAAGATATACCACTTCCCGAAGGACAACATGGAAGTCAATCCACAGCAACTCAAGTTCGACCTGGGGCCGGGCGAAACCAAGGCAATAGATGTTGAACTAATGCCAAAAGCAGAGGGAACAATAATTGTTCGCCCGATTGTGCTCATGTGGACCGACGATGGAGGTCAAGTGCGTCAGGTCACTACGCCAGAAACCGCGATTCTTGTAGAAAAAGATCAGGTTGCTTCAGCTCCTGTAGAAATCGCTCCCGTTTCAATGCCTGCCACCACGGAGGATGCGCCTACGATATACGAGGAACCATCCCCATTCACATCTCCCTCTGGCACTGGCTTCGGTGAGGTCACAGTTTCCGAACCAGCTCACGTCGAAGCTGCCACTGAATCAGAAATGACCGCAGGCGATCAAGCTCAGTTGAAAGCGGCGGAAGACCTCCTGGACAAACTATTCGGAGAGGATTCAGGATTATCAGAGTTGGACGACGTATCAAAGCTGATAGAAGAGGCGGAACAGGTTACAACAGAACCTTCTGCACCAGTCACAGCTATTCCTGTTGAGAGCGCTATTGTGTTAGAGATCCGCGCCAGAGAGCATAAGCCTCCAAGACCCGGTGCGGCTTCGGATTCGTATAGCTACTTGTTCAAGGTAATGGTAACTGGTGAAGGAGCAGTCGGTAAGACGGCTCTTGTTACAAGATACACCACCGGTCAGTTCCAAAAAGACTACAAAACTACCATTGGGAGTCAGTTTGCTGTCAAGCTCGCATACATCTCACCGCCAGAATCTGAGTTCGCAGTTGGGGTCAAGCTTCAAGCTTGGGATGTTGCAGGACAAGCTCGCTTCAAAGCTGTTCGCAAGATGTACTACAGCGGAGCGGCGGGACTGATATTGGTGTTCGACGTAACTAGAAGAAGGTCATTCGTAGAGCTCCAAAAATGGGTGGAGGAAGCGGATGAGTCGGTCGGTCAGAGAATTCCCATAATCTGCATCGGCAACAAGATTGACCTTCCAGATCGTGCGATACCATCAGATGAAGCCAAAAAGTGGGCTGAGGACCAGGGTTTCGTTTACATGGAAAGCAGTGCGAAAACCGGTCTGGGCGTGTCTGACATGTTCATAGTGATTGCTGAGCTTATGTGGCGAGAAACTCGGGCACAGTCTAACGATAATCCAGCGCAGTTCTAGATGTTTTGGCCAACTGGTGTCACGTCCATAATGTCCTGTGCTCCAGCTCCAAACGCAGCCAAGTTCATGCCAGAGAGTGGTATGATCTCTGCCAGACTGATCTTGATATTGTCCGCTTGAAGGGGCGTGTTGCCCAGAGCTGCCAGAGCTCCTAGCATGTAAGCGTTCAACGCTCGTGCTGTACCAATCGCTTTCAGGGCAGCACCTGCATCTACTGGATACACCTTCGCACAGATGGTCGCAAGTGCGTCGACAACTTCGTCGCTACTAGGGTGCCCGTCTTCTTCACAACGCGTCGCTGTTGTGCGGACCTCCATCGTGCTGAGAACAACAGTTGTTTGCGGTCCTGCATAGTCCACAGCAGCACGCAGAGTTTCCAGGGGTTCAAGACCTAGCAGCATATCAACCCGCCCTCGTGGGATCAGCGGGCCAGTGTCGTGGTCTGCAATTCTAATATGTGTGTATACACTTCCGCCTCTTTGTGAGGCTCCAAAGATTTGCCCAACCACGGGTTTCATTCCTTGAGCACATGATGCATCCGCCAGAGCCCGGCCACACACTAGGTTTCCCTGCCCTCCAACACCAGCGACTAGAATATTGTATGCATTGCTCAATGGTATCACTTCTGTTTGATGGTTCCATGAGGACATACTGCGATGCAAGCGCCACATCGGACACAAAGGTGTTCTAGAATGACTGGATGTCCTGCTTCACAATCCCAGCTTATTGCGGTGCAGCCAAAATCATCCACACAAATTCTACATTTCTCACCAGAACACTCCTCAAGGTCGATGTATACCTCTGGTTCGGTATCGTAGTTTCCTATGCGTTTCTGCTCCTCCAGTCTGCAGACGCTTGCCAGTATGATTACATGCAGCCCTTTCTTCAAGACCGTTTTGTGTAACAATTCCACCATGGATGGAATATCGAAAGCGTCACCTGTGACGAGAGAGTCCGCTCCAATTGCGTTTACAACATTCTCGATGCTGACGTGACTCTCGTTCCTTGCCTGGTTTCCTGAACCCGGGTGCGACTGGAAACCCGTCATAGCGGTCGTGGCATTATCCAGTATTACGAATGTGATGTCTGCGTTCTTGTGTTTGGCATTGACCAGCGCCGGGATGCACGCATGAAAGAATGTCGAGTCACCAGCCACAGCAAGGACCTTGGAGTCGAATCCAAATCTACCAAGCTGCCCCAAGCCGCATGCAGTTCCAATTCCAGAACCCATTGCCTGCATGGTGTTCATAGATTCATCATAGAACACTCCGAGTGAGTAACAACCGATATCGCCTGCGACTACAAGCTTATCTTTCAACCTCTTGCGGACTTTGCGGATTGCCCAGTAGACGTTACGGTGGGTACATCCTGCACAGAAAGTAAGCGACCTTGAAAGAAGCAGTTCACGAGCCTTTTCAACAGCCGCGCGGATTTCAGCATCAAGTGGCTCATAGCTCACACCTTGAATTCTGGCGATTGATTCCAACAAGATGTCAGCATTCATCTCCCCGAATGCTGGGACGCTTCCTGTTCGCTTCCCATGGAACTGAGGCATCTCCCCGGAGGGATGATTAGCAACCAGCGATCGAA
Source organism: Candidatus Thorarchaeota archaeon (assembly GCA_030612365.1). Classification (GTDB taxonomy): domain Archaea; phylum Asgardarchaeota; class Thorarchaeia; order Thorarchaeales; family Thorarchaeaceae; genus WTCK01. The sequence goes on along the minus strand of JAUWOA010000016.1, from coordinate 21,059 downwards.
CTTCATCCTCAACAAACGGGTCAATCTCCTCAACAAACAAAACTCTCTCAATACCCTTCATCGCATTCAGCAGAAACTCCTTTGGTAGAGGGTGAGTTGTGACAAGGCTCATACATCTCACTTCGGTATCTTCCAGAAGTTCCACGGCTTCCTCTACGTATCTGTTACACACCCCTGTCGATATGGTCAGTAGTTCGGTCTTATCGTGGTTGTCCAGGTTGTTCCACTCGCAATTCTCGAACTCCTTTGAAACAAGCTCCAACTTCTCCAGAAGGTCGCGATGTCGCAAGTGCGGGTTTGGCACGTTGTACAGCCTCTCTGGCAGACTGTCCGTTGCTTTCCATCTTCTTTTGGGGATCTCTCCCAGCTTGACAGTCGCTCTCGAATGACATAGCCGAGTAGTACTTCTAACGATGACCGGAATCTCGAATTTTGTTGATAATTTGAAAGCGTAAGGAATAATATCCTTCGCCTGTTGACAGGTGGAAGGCTCTAGCAGGGGCAAGTAGGCAGCTTTTGCGTAGAATCGTGAGTCTTGCTCATTGCTTGAGCTGTGTCCTCGAGGGTCATCACACACGACCACGACAAGGCCTCCCTTGCCAGTCCCTGAGAGGTTTAGGTTGAGCAAGAAATCTGCGGCCACATTGAGGCCCAGTGATTTCATTGGACAGATTGCAGGAATGCCTGCCCAACTGGCTCCAGCTGCAGCCTCAAGTGCAACCTTCTCATTAACGCTCCACTCAACATAGATGTCATGTTCAGTGGCGTTTTTCATCAGTGTCGAAGTTATCCCGGTAGAAGGAGTTCCCGGATACGAAGAGCAAAATCCTATCCCCGCCTCTAAAGCGCCCCTGGCAATGGCTTCGTTGCCACTCATTATCATGCCGCAAGGTTTGGATTTCGCCATGGGGGTCAAGCTCGCCCCCTAGACTGTGGTCGAACTCAAAACACTTTCGAATCATCCGAAAACCCTCAGAAAAGGAAGAGTGAAAAGAGAACAGGAGTTCCGAGGCCGGACAGAAGATGGCTGAAAAGAGCGTACCCAAGAAGAAGATTGGTTCACTTCTCTCAATCTCACACGATAAGGATGTAGATGGTCTTAACTCGGCCGCTATTGTCTTGCGGTACGCAAAGTCCAAGGGTCTAGGCTTCGACATGGACCTTACAGACTATGGCGGCTTTCAGAGAACATTCTCATCAGTTGCAGCTCGCAAAAACACGCTGATTATCGTCACGGACCTTGGCATGGACGATTCTGCGCTGGAGGCAGTGGTAGCCGGTCTATCCAGAGCAATCTCACAAGGATGCAGAGTTGTCTGGCTCGATCATCATCAATGGTCTGATCGGGCAGTGAGATCAATACTTTCACTCGAGAACAAACCCGTACTGAAAGTGAACCCTGAGTACTGTGCGGCTGAGATTACCCATAAGGTCCTAATGCCTCGCGATGAGATATCCGCTGAGTTGGCGACAGTAGCACATGATACAGACTTCAACCTTCGCCAGATTGATGGTGCCCGGGCTCTGACTGATGCAGTTTCGGTTATCAGATTCGGCACGATTGCCAGCAAGGAGGATCTGATTGCCGCTCTCAGACCACTTGTGGAAAAGCTGGCTGAGAAGGGATTAGCCGGCGTCTGGAATAATCAAAATAAGAGATTCCACGATTCGCTCCTAGACAAGAGAGTTCATCACTACAGAAAGGAGAAACTCAAGAAGATGCGCAAGGCTTTGATTGGCCATTGCGACCAAGAGATTCACGAGAAACTGGTGCGCGTTCTTGAGATGCCTAGTGGTGTTACGACGACCGATATGGGCACATTCATCGCAGATTCTGAGAATCTAACCGTGGATGGAAACCAATTGAAGGTTGCAGACCTTGCAATCACTGTCAGCTCCGGAGGGATGCTAGGTTTTCGTAGAGGTCAAGAAACGACACTGTGCAACGTTGCGGCCAAGCTCTTCAATGGTGGAGGGCATCCCTACGCAGCAGGCGGCGAATATGGAGTCTATACGGATTTCCAAGCCGTTTGTGATGACATCTTCGTGACTCTCTCGAAGAGCAAGGATTGGGTCATCGAAGCAGATTCGGTTTGATTGCTGTATCACTCAGTTGATTCGTTGCTGGATTTGGCACGGCTAGCTATAGCCTGTTTCAAAATGGCTGAAATATCGATTGCACTCTCCCACAGCCTGTCGAATGTGGCAATAGCGTCATCCATCATGGTTGCGTTGTCTTCTCTGTGGATAAGCGCTGCAGAATCTGGATACGGGGCTTTGCTCATGAAGAGAATCATCTTCTCTTCGTTCAAGCACAGCATTCTGTAGGTTAACGTGGGTTGTGGAGTGGCTCGTAGCTGCAGTCGTCCATCGAGAATCCCCTGTACAACCAAACTGCTAGTCTTGCTAAGAAATGACGCTAATGAAGCTGGGCCTTGACCCCGCGGCATTTGAGATGTAAGCAGCGCTTTAATGGTTAATCCATCTTGAATTGCTTCGAGTAACGCCTTCTCAACAGGTCCACTTTTCGCAGGATTAAGATCCAAGAGATTTACCCCCTCCGTAAGTCTGAGCACATCTCCGGGACTGGTGTTTCCACATAGTTCTCTAATCAAGGCTATGCGAACATTATCTCTTCCTTCAATATGACCCGATATCAATCTCGGCTTTCTTCCTGTCATGATTCCGATAACAACGCTGGCCACATTTTGCATGTCCGCCCCTTCAAGTGATTCCAGATTCTCCGATAGTTTCTTTCTCTCATCTCCTAGTATATCCAATTGTCTGCTCCGAGAATTGGCGAGACCCGCCATTATTGTTTCAATTGTGGCTGTGTAACGGCGGGGCTTCCCGAGTCGATTCACTGTGATGAACTGATTACTCTCAAGATTGGAGATGCATTTGTAGATCCAGGCTTTTGATGGCGCTTTGGCCCTCTCACTTGTGATGTCTGCATATATTTGTTGGAACGTGATTTCTCCTTGGGTTCGGTTTCCTGCTCTCAGCATAGCGCCCAGAACCTGAATCTCCGGGGCGGAGAGGTGAACACCAAGTTTCTCAAGATCCCGACTAAGATTCTCGACTGTCAACTCTTCGAATCACTTCCGCCGTCTAGGTCCTGATATACATCAATCCCCGCTGTGAAGTCTTTGTCGAAGCTATGTATTGCTTCATCCACAAGGTACGGGTTTGCCTCCCTCGGAATCCACGTAGCAGTCGGGGGGATTTCCGATACTATCAATACGATTCCATCATGATTTCTGCTGATGAACTGGTATGTTCTTTCAGTTCGAGGCTGGATTTTCAATGTTAGGGGCAGCCCTTCGTCTCGAATACTCCCGTAGAATTCACTCAGCCTAGCCCCGTCTTCATTAGTCGGTATCCACATTGTATGGCCTAGCGCTCTTATTTCAACTCCCCGCTCAAGTAGACGAAGTATATCCATCATTCTCTCAGCAGCTTTCGATGGTTCTGAGCTTATCCAATCAAGACAAATCCTGACAACGTCTCCTCTCTCGCTTTGGGAATATACCGTATTCATGCTCATGCTGTATATGTCGTCGTAGCCCTGAGCGAATCTTGCATGCTGTTGAGAAGGGATCCCCGTGCTTGTTTCAACCAATTTGCTCGCAAGGCTGGAGATACTGGCATCCGAAATGGATTCCATTTCTGAGTCGGTTTGTTTGGCCCTTTCTTTCAAATTAGCCAATGACATCCCCTTGGCTTTCTCCAGAGCTGCGTGAATGATATCTATGCCTGTCCAGTAACGGTGTTTGTAGCGGCTTTTATCGACTTCAATATAGCCATCCTTCTCCAAGGAGCTAAGACTTCTGTAGACCAGTGGTTGAGCGATTCGTTTCCCCAATTTCTCATTCTGCAGGCTCAGGTATATCTCGTCAAACGTCACAGGCGCATCTTGGTTTCCCTGTGTGATTAAAATCGCTTTCAGCACGCGTGCGCTCCAATCAGTAAGACTGAATCCAACAATGTCCAGAACCTGACGTGTGTCCTTCTCTCCCATGGGACATCACCGACTCAATGTGGCTCCTTGCCATCGCTCGTAATTCGATACGCGTCTGCCAATGCTTCTACAACACACGCATTGGGGGGGATTTTTGCTTTTTTGAGGTACTCTGGAGAGAGTTTGCTCAATGATACCGCTTTCTCCCATTGCAGGTCGAAGCCAGCAATTGCGTTATCAATGAGGTCAGGATTGAAGACCCTAGTTATCCAAGCTGCGGTAAGCGGATTCTCACTTATCATAAACGCCATGCTATCATTATTGAGGCTCATGAACTGGTATGTGTTCTTTGGGCCGTCGTTGAATCTTATGTCGATTGGCAAGCCTTCTTTACGGCTACGAATGAAAGATGCAATCGTCATTACAAGCCTATCGGGTGGGATCTCTGACCTGATTGAACTATCATCTGTCAAAGCTTTAATCGTCACCGAGTAGCGCACCTCAACTCCCCTTGCCGCAACAACGAATATCCTATCAACTCTTTCCATAGCCCCCTGCACAAATGGTGCGAATACCATGGTCGAACAACGAATGATATCGCCCTCTTTAGCTGGCTCATATATCGTACTATTTGTTACACGGTAATACTCATCCATTCCCTTGATGAATCTAGAACTGAGTTCCTGTTTGCCCCCCGTAAGATCTTCAACCAGATTCTCAGCTAATGAACCACAATCCATACTTGTCATGAAATCCAGCTGTTGAGATAAAACGCTTCTCTGGCGGTTCAGCTTCTGAAGGGCTTCGGACTTTATCTTCTCTAGTCCAGCCATGACTGTGTTAACATCCGCAAGATACTTCTTCCTGTAAGCATGTTCACTCTCCACTCTAATCAGACTGGCATCGACAAGCGTCTTCAGAACTCTTCGAACCCACGCCTTTGTAAGGCTTGGTCCGGGGTTTTCCTCCATCATCGATTCGTAGATTCTATTGAATGACAGTGGTATTGGCGGGTCTTCCTGAATTCGCAACACGGCACCTAGCAGATTCAAGGTTCTTGAATCAACATTGCTCCCCATCACAAGGCCCAGACTCCTCAAAGCCGCCTTCGTCTTATCATCCATCAATTCAAATTCCTCGCCCCGACGATATTCTCTTGCTGCATCGTCGGATTATAAAGATACTAGCTTCATGCACAGATACTTACTTTGCATCTGTTGACAAAGGTCGTATTATTATATCGTGCGGTTCCATTAATGACTAGACTTACCCCTCCAGAAAGAGTGTGCAAGTCACGCACTGGGCAAAGCAGAAAATAGGGCTGCTAGCGAAGCAGGGTAGGCGGGGGTAGACCCTGCCCTGCTTCTTTTCTCTCTTCTCAAACGTTTCTGATCAAGCTACAATCCGCTCACGGCGATGCTTCGAAGGTAGCCCTTGCCAATCTTCAGGACCATTGGCAGGAAATCAGTGAGTAGCGCCATGTAATCCCCGATACCTGCGTGCCCTTGGATTAGTGAATTCAGGGTTCCTGCGTCGAGCTGACTGAGTACAATCTCCGCCGCTTCAATTGGATCATTGAACATCGCATACTTGCTAATGGCCCACATACCTTCGCCAGTGTTTTTGATGTTCGAAGCAAGCTTGGTCTTCCTATACTCCTTTTCGTATTGACTGATGCTCTTTGCTGAGAAATCGTTCTCATCGACTATTCTTTTGGCGTGCTTCGCTAGCAGAGTTCCTGCATGGAAACAGGTTGTCACGCCGCCTCCGACGATTGAGGAGACTTGTCCGGCAGCATTGCCGCAAAGAGCGACACCTGCATCAGTGAATTTCGGGATTATCCCTGCGCAAGGAACAACGCCTGCATTCACCGCAGCTATCTTTGCGTTTTTGGTTTCGGGGTGACTGTCCTTGTATTTCTTGAGTACGCTCTGCATGGGCATTAATGCATCCCAATTTACCTTCGATGAGGGAACACGGCCAATGCCGAGGTTGATCTCTGTTTCGCTCCTTGGGTAGAGCCACAAATAGCCAAGACCCACATCTCGCCCGACGTAAAAGTATGCAACATTTGGGTCAATGTTTTTGCAATTCTCGAGCTTCCAGCGGACACCGTAACTGAGTAACCATTTCGGATGGGTGAATCCAGCTGTTTTGAAGACCCTGCTGAAGGAGCCATCTGCACCCACAGTGAGGCCTGCTCGCTCCTCTTGGTCGCCATTGTACCTGAGACCAACAATCTGGTTTCCCTCCTTGATAACAGAGTCGACGCGAGAACGATATCTGAACTCAGCCCCGTTTGCCTCTGCACGGTCCCTCATCAGTTCTTGACATTTGTCTTCATCAAGAAGGTAAGAATTGCCAAGGAGGCCTTCTCCGACTCTGATGTTGGCTCCTGTATCCAAGCTTTCTCCAACGATTTCGGAGTACTTGTTGCCTACAAACTCGGAATCCGGCTTCACACCCAGGAATCGCAATGCGTTATCTGTGACAAGTTCTCCCATCAGAGAATCAGTGACAGAGTTCCTCCTCTCCAAAACGAGGGTCTTAACACCGTATCCTGAAGCCCGGTTTGCTGTCATTAGGCCGGCAGGTCCGGTGCCTGCGATTATGAGATCGAACGTCATTGTATTGACTCCTGCTGAGTGAGCTTTGGCGATTGGGTGCTGACTGGTTGGATTACTCTATATCTGTTTCCCATGGGATATTGATTTCCCCCTTTATGTCGCGTACTTTAATATGAGGTGCTGCATGGCTCCAAATTACTCCAAGAAGTGATTTCTATGAAGGCCAGAATCCTCGCATACGGCGCCTACATGATTCTATCGATTCTCATCAGTCTGATAGTTGCAGCTGTCCCGGCTATCTTCCTCTTCGCTTGGGCTTTTTGGAATATCGACTCGATACTCAACGGGCTCGGCTGGCCTTTCATTGATATTCAGAGCGCCTTTCAAGGAATGTTCAACGCGAGTTTCCCCACAATCGTCTACACTAAGTTCTGGGGAATTGTCTTCCTTATTCCCGTCGGTCTATTCTGCTACGCACTATTTCTGGGTATTCTCATAGGCATGTTCAAGCTATCTCGCAGAGGCATTCCTCGTTTGGCAGACGGGTATTACAAACAAGAGACCGAGGACTGGCTTCTGTATGAATTCGCTCAGGTCTATTACATCCTCATACCTTACTTTGCGGGATTCTTCTCAATCTTCCTTGACACTTCGCCAAGACATATGCTGTTCGGAGCGAAGATTGGAAAAAGCACTATCATTGGCAACGGTCGCATTTTCAATCCCGAGCGGACTATAATCGGAGAGAACTGCTTCTTTGGCTACGATGCCATTCTGAGTGGACACGTCTACGAGAGTGGCTGTCTGTACCTAAAGACAGTGAAGTTAGGCAACAATGTGACGGTCGGTTCAAATGCTGTCATTCTCGCCGGTGCTGACATTGGGGACAATGTACTCATCGCTGCCACATCCGTAGTTCCCAAGGATAAAGTGATTCCACCTAATACGATATGGGTTCGAGGAAAGGCGCTTCCAAGGAAACCAGTTACGTGTGAGGAAGCAGAAGGATATGCAGTTGGTAGCCCATCTACTGGAGTGGGCACTGATGGCGACTAGATTCTTGGGATTGCTTATGGACTGATGTTCCCGTTTCCGTCTTGTGATTCCCCGTTAAGGATGAGTTCTTAACGTCGACAGTGAATGAAATTTTGAGATGTCGGGAAGCAAGCCAGCATACACTCCGCGTGGATATCAAACCTATATCCTCGATAGAATCAGCGACTTGCAGGGTACGAATCTTCTTCTCGAACTCGATTGCGGTCTTGGCAAGCGGTTCATAACCCACCAGCTCGTGGCAGAGAGATTTCCCGATACGAAATTCATCATCGTAGTTCATTCCTCATCATCACTGGCTGAAACGGTAGACTACCTCAGAAGCGAGTACGGCGGACTCGACGACGACTTAGGTGAGCTATCGTCCAGAGTTCCGTCAGGCCGAAGGTCACTGGTGCTGAGAGAAAAGAGGGTAATTGTGGCAACTCCGCAGGTATTGGCAGGCATTGCACGAAAGGACTTGAGTCTTCTGGAACCATTTGAAGCAATTCTGATCAACGAGGTCGACACTCTCATCAAGAGAACTAGCACAAGAACCGCACTCGTATTCCCATGGAATGAGCTTCTAACGTTCCTAGGCGAGAAATGGTTGATTGGAATGAGCGGGACTCTCAGAGACGACCACGCTGTCTTCACCAATGAGCAACTGGAGATCCGTGATGAGCTAGTAACGCTGAAGGAATACATTCCGAACTCAGAAGTCATCACAATGGGAGATCTGTACGGTACTGATGTCGAAGACCATCTTGACCCCACATTCCTGTCTATTGCAGAGGTGAATGATTCCAAGATAAGATCAATCTCACTCGTGCTTGACGAGCTTGTACGCGATACGCGCATTGAGATTATGAACGAGCTCACTGAGAGCGATAATCTTGATATCATTGCAGGCGACGCAAGGAGAGTGCATCTAATGCTGGAGCGGCTCCCTGTTGATGATGAACTCAAGGGACGATACTCTGGGCTGCTTCTATTGCGCAAGTATGTCTATGCGATGCCACCCAAGCAGTTCTTGCGAATGTTTCATGCAGATTATCTGAAGCATTACTTCAATGTCACTCAACTCAGGCGCGCGCTCCCCACAGTTTCTTCAAAGGTCACGAGAGTGCTTGAGGTCGCCGTGAAGCATCAAAAGACACTCGTCCTCACTTCTTACCTTAAGATGGTGGAACAGGTACGTGATGTACTGGAGAACGCTGGATTGCCAGTGCTTACAATCACTGGGAAAACACCGGATAAGGGCGAAGTGTTGAAGGCGTTCAAGGAGAATGCTGACGTACGAGCCTTAGTGATGTCCCCTGTTGGGGAGCGCGATCTTGACATCCCCCAAGCCGATGTCATGGTGGTCTGCGACACGATCAATACCAGCAAAACGATGTACCAGAAGTTCAAGAGAACAAGAGGTGGACTTGTCTTGCTTCTAGCTTACTCTGGCACATCTGAGCTTCGAAAGGTCAAAGGACTAATGCAACGGATTTTGGACCGATATCCATGGTCCACGGCGATTATAGAACCCGATGTGGGACAACTTGGAATATGAACCACTCATAATACACTATCATTATAAGACTCGTTCAAAGAAATGGCTCGTGAGCTACCTTGACAGATGAGGCCTCCAATGGCACAAGGGAGATGAACCTCAACGTTGGTGTTGACATCATCGACATAGACCGATTTAGAGGCGTCAAGCGTAAAGCGCCATTCATCGAGCGGACATATACTCCAAGAGAGCTTGACTACTGCTATGGTTACAGCGACCCTGCCCCCCATCTAGCAACAACATTCGCGGGAAAGGAAGCTGTGGTCAAGTCAATTGGAACGAAACAAGGCACCTCATTAGGATCCATTGAGATTCTTCGCAAAGGTGATGGAGCTCCTTACGTTTGTGTGAACGGGGTTGAAAGTGACGAGATCACGGTCAGTCTTTCACACTCCAAGAACCATGCGGTTGCCGTTGCCGCAACAGTATCTTCGTTATCCAAGTCTGGCAAAGAGTATATTCAGGGCATATTAAACAACAATGCGTTGGAGCTGCTACCAAACGAGTGAACCGTGATGAGTGGCACAAACGACCAAGTGGATGAGATTCTGAAGTCGGTGCGTGAGTCACCAACATATCTTAGCCTCTGGAGCGCCTACAAAAAGATTCAGCGCCTTTCGCCCAAGCCACCAAAAAGCGCAAGTCTAAGGGCTAGCATTGCGATAATTGGCTCATCCACACTGGAACCGCTCGCCGCGTGCCTTGATGTCAAGATACGACTGGAAGGATTTCACAATCATACGTTCATTGGCGGTTTCAATACTTACCGTCAGGAAGCAATGGACAAGACCTCAGAACTGTACAATGCGAAGCCGGACATCATTATACTTGCAGTGGATGCTTGGACATTACTGGATCAGAATTTTCTCTCTAGCTATCCCCGGATGAGCAGCAAGAGTCGCAGTGCCGCGATAAAGGAACTGGCAAATAGCCTTATTGCAATAGTAGAGGTGCTGGCGAAGAACAGTGCAGCACTGATTCTTGTGAACAATTTCATTGTTCCCACGTTTTCTCCAATGGGCGTTGCTGACAACAAGCAGAAGATTAGTTTCAGGCAGTTCTTCCGTCGAGCTAACCAGCTCTTAGAGGAGAAACTTGAGGCCATTTCGAATGTCTTTGTTATGGACCTAGATTCGGTTGCTTCGGACTTCGGCAAATCGCGCACTATGAATTGGAACACCTACTACAGAGGCTCTGTTCCCTTTGGCGAGGAGTTCACGTTAGTCGTTGCTGATGAGTACATGCGATACTTCCGAGCTCTCAAGGGCTTAACGAAGAAGTGCATCGTGCTCGATCTTGACAACACGCTCTGGGGCGGCATTATCGGTGAAGATGGCATTGAGGGAATCAAGCTTGGTCCGGCCTCGCCAGGCATAGAGTATGTGGAATTCCAGCGATTATTGCTGAGTTTCTACAATAGAGGCATCATCCTCGCCGTAAACAGCAAGAACAATTTCGACGATGCAATCAAGGTTCTACGAGAGCATCCTCATCAGATTCTCAAAGAAGAGCACTTCGCGGCCCTGAGAATCAACTGGCAGAATAAGGCAGCAAACATTGCAGAATTGGCAAAGGAGATTAACATTGGTCTTGACAGCATCGTGTTCATCGATGATAATCCTGCAGAGCGCGAGCAGATCAGATTGACCTATCCAGAGGTGATGGTCGTCGACCTTCCGAAAAATCCTCGCCTCTACAGGACCACACTAGAGAACTTGGACGTGTTCGATGCCTTATCATTCACCAAAGAGGATATGGCTCGCGGTGAGATGTACGTTGGCAAGCACAAGCGAAACGAGCTGGAGCAGAGGTCTACGTCCATCGAGGACTTTCTTAGAACACTTGAAATCAAGGTGCGAGTGAAACTGACAGGCGACTTTGATACACCCCGAGTAGTTCAGCTCATCGGAAAAACAAACCAATTTAACCTGACTACGCGAAGATACACAGATGCTGAAATCAAGAGCCTGAGGGATGCAGAGGAATCTGCAATCTATAGTATGGCAGTTCAGGATAAGTTCGGTGATGAGGGAGTCGTTGGAGTCGCGATTATCAGAAAGGAGGACGTGTCTTGGACGGTGGATTCCTTCCTCATGAGTTGTCGAGTGATTGGACGCTCCATAGAAACCGCATTTCTAGCTAAGATTGCTGCTGATGCCAAGACTGCCGGGACCAAGCGCGTGATAGGAGAATACATACCAACCAAAAAGAACGCTCCCGCAGCTGACTTCTATGAACATCACGGATTCGCCAAACAGAAAGAAATGGGCGATGGTGCAAGCTGGATGCTTGATCTTGCCCATGGTACACTCGAAGTGCCAGACTGGATAGACCTCATTGAGGAGTGACACGATGACAGACGCTGAGAATTCCCTTGCGGAGATAATCTCTAAGGTCCTCCTCCTAGACAGGAATGAATTGACAGATGACCTGAAGCGAGGCGATTATGAGTCCTGGGACTCCATGGCACATCTCATTCTGATAAGCGAGATTGAAAATGAGTTTGGCATATTCTTCGAGGATGACGAAGTCGTTGACATCTGGACGGTTGCCGATATCCGAGAACTGCTCTCCAAGAAAATTTCTAGTTAATCCTTCTTGGGTTCCAACCTCTGGACTGCCCTTGCAGGATTACCTGCAACTAACGTTAAGGGTGGCACATCCCTATGCACAACAGCTCCCGCTGCAACGATAGCTCCCTCTCCAACAGTTACGCCTGGCAAGATGATTGCGCCGCTGGCTACCCAAGCTCCCTTCTTAATGGTGATTTTCTTTGGTCCTCCATGATAGATTTTCGCTCTCTGGAGGTATGGGCTCGAACCGGAATGAGCCATTAGCTTTGCTCCGGGGCCAATCGCAGCCCAATCTTCAATCTCGACGTATTCCGGATACTCGCTGTCAATCATGACCATATAGCCGATGAAGACGCCTTTCCCCACCTTGACACCACACTTCCTGAGCACAGATGCACGGAACTGGTAGACGGGTGCCAACCAAGCTAGAATTCTCAGTAGCCTGCCGATTGTTTTGCCCATGTCAATCTACACTTCCCTTTTGGTTAGCAGAATCCATCCTTCGCCACAAATATCTCCTTAGGTAATCTGCAAAAACCCAGTTATCAATGTCACCTGTAAGCAGTAAACAGAAGGTTGCATCCCCTTTCCACTTGCCATGTTTCTTCCAATACGTTACTGCATCTACCGGGTTTGGACACCAACCTCCTAGTTCCGCAGTGTATTCCATCACAGTTCTCAGAGCGCCAACGAATTTAGGCTGCCCAATCCTAATTGGATGCAGATCGAACATAATGACGCCTCCGCTGGTTGAAGCATTTTTGATCTCACGCTTGAGCTGAGTAGCCACTGCCTCAGGTCCCATTCCAAGACCATCAATCATTCTATCGTCGCTCCAGATATTGAGCGGGATGTATATGGTGCTCGACATCTTGTTGTCCAACTTCACATTGAAGAAATGGTCTTTCTCTCGGTGTTCTGGCCTGTATCCGAATCCCCCGTCCCAGATGAAATCAAGGCTTTCAATCAATTCAGGCATATCATCAGTGTAGTTGTCATAGGGTGCCCTAAATCCCTTGATTTCGATGCCCATTTTCCTGTAGACCTGTAGGCTAAGCATCAGATCTTTCTTTCGCTCACTTGGCGTCAATGTTGGATAGCGGAGATGGTTGTAGCCATGACTTGCTACTTCGTGGCCTTCAGTGGTTATCCGTCGCACCAACTCCGGGCGCATCTTGGCAACTGCAGCCACGGTTGGAAAACAGAAGTGCCCTTTGTGGTCGTCAAGCGCATCGAAAATGTTGTTGAGAATATCGCCGAAGGGCACTCTGTGAAGACCATACATGCGAAGGAACTGCCTTGGAGCTCGCGCTCCCCATCGCTTGCTAAGCTGGCTGATGTACCGCATGCTCAAGTCAGTGACCTCAAATGCATGGTTCAGCTGGTTCGCTTTCATAAGAGTTATGCCATACAAGCCTACGATTCAGTAACGAATGTTCTGCCAATCAGGTCAAAGAACGGTTTTACGAATCGAGGCTCATAATTCGACTGGATATGTCTACACAATTTGACGAATTCCTCAAGCCGTATTTCTGCGTCTTCTACAGCGCCCAGTATTTTTCTTGACCTCTTGACGATGTTTCGCACTCTGCCTTTAGCTTTCTTGTGCTCACTCAGGATACCTGCTGAATCCTGTTCAATCCGCTGAATCTGACTCTTCATGCGAATGTCTGCGATATCATCACTGCCTAGCGACTTTACCATGTCCATCAGGACATCAAGAAGACCATTGTGAAGGCCTACCAATAGCGCCTCTATCTCATAGGCTGTGAATTTCACTTCGGTTCCCTCGTAGCTCAGCAGCCACTTCAGGCCACTGCTTCTTGTGACGCGCAGCTTTTTCTTCCCAATCACAATCGGTTCAAGGAAGAACCTACTCTCGACGCTGTTCTGAATGGCCGTCCTAACCAATGCCGCTTCAGGCAAGGTCAGCGACAATGACGCACCGCCATTCTTAACAACCAGACAGACTCCAGCTTCAGGAGCTATTTTCTGAACATACTTCGAGGGCGGAGTAACCTCGACAGGAGGCAGTTTGTTTAGCATATCAGCAAGCTCACGCACCTCGCTCTCAGTGAGGAAGTAGGTTTGGCCATCGCCGGAAACTGTGATTGTGCCATCTTCAGCTCTCTCAAAGTCTATGCGATTTCCTCCTCCCACATCTGTAGTTTTCTTGTAAGTCTGCTTGTAATTGCGTGCAGTCTGAGCGAGCTTCTCAAGCGCAGCCGCAATCATGTGCGCCTCTCCGTACCCGAGAGTGATCTCGGCACGTCCTTCTGTGCCTTTGCCTATTCCTACTGCTCCATCTTTGCGAATCTTCACATACAACCGGATCAACCACCGCCTCTTGCTTGTGGTGCAATGCTGAAAACTATTGTGGAGGTATGCAACAGCTGCTAAGATTGTACAACTTTCGGGCAACGGTGGCTACCATGGCGCTTAAGTAGAGCGCATCACAATAGGTGCTAGGTGGCATCTATTGCGCAGGTCAGTCAGTTTCTCCATAGCGTTTACACTCTTTCTGCTTCCCCTATTGCTGGGTCTAGTGGAAACGACATCTCCGAATTCGGCTGTTGCTCCTGAGGGATTATTCGTCGAGGCAGCCCCAGCTCATTTTGTCAGGGGCCCCACTGTAAACTTGGTGACAAACAGCTCGGCTCTGATTTTCTGGAGAACAGATGTGCCAATGAACGCCACAGTGGACTATGGGTTGGAAACATCGAACCTCAATCTAACTGTAAGTAACACCACCGTTGCTGGGGATCACCGAATAACACTGACAGGTCTCGCTGTGGGGTCCAAATACTACTATCAAGTGACATCTAATGGCACCACCAGTGATGAGTACCATTTCAAAACGGCTCCTGCGGATGGGGCTGAGTTCAAGATGATTGTGTTTGGCGACAACCGACCATCTACAGATACCGCGCCAGTACAGCCTCAGGAGTATAGTGATCTTGTTGACTTAGTGATCGCAGAGAAACCACACATCGTGATAATGACCGGCGATTACGTACAAGCCATCATGGAGAGCCACAGCTACAACCTTGACGCCTGGGAGCGTTTCACAAACATCACCGACCAGCTTGGTCACTATGCACCAATCTACGGCGTGATCGGCAATCACGATACAGGTGCCTACACTGGTACACTACATCTGGAGTACTTCTTTGATGCCTTTGAGATGTATAACGAACCCTCACCATACTTCTCCTTTGACTATGCTGGTGTCCATTTCACCCTTCTCAACTCCGAGGAGATAGACAACCCTGGGCGCATAACTGGCACTCAGTATGACTGGCTGGTCGACGACCTGACTGATACGTCGAGGAGCATGAAATTCGTCTTCGCTCATCAACCGATGTATCCGTTGCAGCACATAAAGAGCGCATTAGATAGGAATATGACCGAGATGAACCGGCTTCAGCAGCTCTTTGAGGACAAGAATGTCACCCTATTCGCCGCTGGACATGACCACCTCTTCAATAGATTGACGGTCAATGGCGTTGTTCATATAATTGCAGGTGGTGGCGGTGCACCGCTGTACAGCACTCCATGGGGTGGGGCCTTCTATCATTACCTCAAGGTTGACGTCCGTTCAGGCCAAGTAGACTTTACTGCCATCGATATCTCTGGCGCGACAAGAGAGCAGTACCAACTGCCCTACGATGGGCCCATTGAGATCGAAGCCAGATTCCTCGCCAACAACACCTTGAAGAGGAACGGAACTCTGCCTCAATTCTACTTCAGCGAGATTCCAGATGAGGTACTCTATTCTTGGGACGGTGGCTCAAACTCTACAACTCTTACTGGATTTCCTGACGAGCCTATCGAACACACTCTGGACGTATATGCCAGCGATTCTGAAGACCTATGGAGCCATGAGCGATTCCTGTTCAACACGTTCAATCCCGATTGGCCAACTCCTACAACGTCGACCAGCACTACCGATACTGGAGACCCTCCCCCTCCAATGGACATCATGTTAATCTTGGGCATCGTGGGCGTGGTTTCAGCCATTGTGGTGGTTATTATTCTCGTGCGGTTTAAGCGGAACTAGCCGGGCGTGCATAGTCCAATCTGAAACTAACAGTTTCGGATGAGAAAACGATGATGCAGAAGGTCAAAGACCCTCTGCAATAGTATGACCTTAGATTGCGTCCTTGACATCGAAAGCTAGTCTACCTGCCTCTTTGGTCACAAGCGCGATGTCGATTGTGTGCTCGCCTTCAGGAAGAGGATCAGCTTTGATGTGTAAAGCTATCTCTAAACCGACTTTGAGGGGCATAGCGCTGCCTTCATTGACATCTGTTGCCTTGTACTCGGAGTCCTCAATCTTGACTGTCAGTGCGTCTAGCGGATACTCGGTACCATTTACCTTGATAGGTTCCATTGCGGTTACAGTACCCGGCGACAACGTATTCTTGATTTTGAATACAAAGCCGTCGTCAACGTTCTCAAGGCTACCCTTGAGGTAGAGCTTTCTCAGGAGAAATGTGGGAATCTGCATGATAATTCAACCTTCGTTGAGGTTCTGATTCTGGTAGGGTTTAAACGAATCTTTTATAGGTTTTTATTGACGGAACGTCTGTCGATACACGTGGTCTCCTAAGGGAGCTCGATGAGTGGGAGTAGGTCTGATAGACAATGACAACGCAAGAGTCACCTCAAGAACTCGTGCAGTATCGCTGCAAGAAGTGCAATGCACCATACCCTCTCGGGGCGGATGACGTCATTGCCACATGTCCGTACTGCGGCTACACTTTCATCGTTGGCGGAAGTGAACTGACCAAACATATGATTCTCCCCAGTAGGCTTGATGAAAAGAGCGTGAGGAAATCAGTAACCAAGTGGCTGAAGCTCACTTCTTCGAAGTCAGTTGGCGAGGGAATCATGAAAGGAATTGACCTCGAAACCCCCACACTCCAATGGATTCCTGTTTTCCGCGTCCTAGCAGACTTTGAAATACACTATCTTGGCGCGAAGCAAGAGAGATCAGACTACAAGAAAACGTGGGTCAAGATTGAGGAAACGAACTCGGGGGAAACAGCTGAGTGGGTTCTGGCACGACGACATGCAGCTACTTTCGGGGTAGAGGAGTTCATAGAGTCGCTCAGCGATGATACAGCCAAGCCATTCAAAATCGGGATGGCCGAATCAGCGCCTGTCCTCAACTCTGAGATTGATGAAGGCGATGCTCCTACGAGAGCGCATCAAAGGAAAAGGGCTCGTGATAGAGCAGAACTTCAAGAACAGATGGAACATTTATTTGACTATCACCTGAAGATGAATCCCAAAGATTGTGCATACATGCATGTGCCGTACTGGCTTGCTCGATACACATACAAGAAGGGTACTTTCCGAGTTGCAGTGTCTGGAGTAACAGGAAACGTTGTATTGGGAGAGCTTCCGGTCACAAAGCTTTACAGGGCTAAGAGATGGGTAACAAGTCTAGCCATGCTGATTGCCTCTGCGTTGCTTATGCAGCCAGTTCCATACATACTCTACGCGTTGATGCAGGATAGTTCCTCAAATGGTGATGCATTCATGATTCCGCTCGGTATGGCTTTTCTTGCGGTATTGTTGTGGGGCGGTGCCTACACTATCGTTGGTGGATCTCTGAGGTATGAGATATGCGTGACTGCTGACGGCAAGGAACGTGACAAGAGATTCAGTTTCGGGGGAACAATGGATGACATGAAGGAGCGAATCTCATGAATGAGTACAAATGCCCTCACTGTGATGGTCCGTTCGAAATCCCCTCCATTAGTAGCACAGTTGTTTGCCCATATTGCAGCACTACAGTTCAGCTCAAAACCGGCGAGATTCTAAAAGAGCACTATATCATGCGCCTTCAGTACAGCGTCGACCAGATCAAGGAGAGGATGCTGAGTTGGGCTCTCAAACAGCTTGGGGTGCCCAAAGCTCTTGAGAACAAGACTGAGATTATAGAGAGCCGACTAGTCTTCTGGCCATTCTGGGTTGTAGAAGTGGAAGCAGTGGCAGACTATAGAGGCATCCAGAAGAAACCGCGCTTCGGGGAAACCATCCAGAAGATTCATTCCTTGCGTTCCAATTGGGTAGATGTGCATGAAGGAGGTCATGTCGATATCGAACGGGACATCTGTGTTCCTGCTGGCAAGGATGTGCCCGAGCATCTGGAGCATTATAAGGTGCCCACAAGAAGGAAGGAGTTTTTCCAGCACGATCTAGTGATGGATGTGGGTGGCGAAATGCAACCTATCGTTATCGACCGTTCAAAAGCCATCATCAGGGCCAGAAAAGAGATGGAAGACCGGTTAGAGGAGGAGGCTAAGGAGGAAGTTGACAAGATCATTAAGATGGACAGTGAGCTACAGGTCCCTGCAGTATTCCTGATTCATGTTCCCGTTTGGCATATCACGTACAGCTACTCTGTTCGTACGTACGATGCACTTATTGATGGAGCTTCTGGCCGAGTGATATACCTCGAGTATCCTCGCAAGCTGGCCTTTCGGGCGATGACGCTCTTTGGTGGTTTGCTTCATCTTGTAATCGGTGGCGGAATTGGTCTGCTTCTTGTGTATATTGGGATTGCCTACTTCGACATGATCTTTCCAACAACCTTTGGGATAGTGTTTGGTCTTGGAATGCTTGCTTTTAGCTTGAGATTTTTCAGGACGGCAATGTCTCTCAAGGCTGGCGAGGAGATGCCCGAATAGAGCTGCAATGAATCCATGTTTCTAGTAAAGATAATAAGCAATAATAGAGCCAAACGCACAACCACTAAACGCCCCAGGAGAGTTTCACTTGCAGGTTCCAGAATTCCCAGATTTTCCAGATTTTCCATCTGACATATTTGATTTCTTCGCGAACATGATGATTCTGATGATCGTCGTATCATTGGTCTTCTTCATCATAGTTATAGTTGTTCTAGTGAAGGTCTGCAGACGAGGCGCAGTCATATCAAAGGCAGTTGATAGCTTCGTTGTCGAGGCACCATCCTTCGCGATTCCCCAGTCTCAGAGAGGGAAAACAAGAACTGATGGAGCGCAGATAAAGACCGTACGATTGCCGACCACATGCCCCAACTGCAGTGCAGCCATCTCACAAGAGAAGATCGACTGGGTTGGTCCATTGGAGGCGAAATGCAACTATTGTGGGGCCACTGTTAGAGCGAAACTTGAGAACATGTAGTGCTCAAGCTAACCGGTATCCATTCCCTTGCAGTGCAATCTCTCTCCATAAGATTCTATAGCCAGTCGAGTATGGCTCACGCGAGGTTTTGACGATTGAGAGGACTCATGAAAACGGTACGAGGCATTGGCAACATCGAACTCCGTGATGTTCCTGTTCCCAAACCTGCCGACGACGAGGTTCTCGTTGAGGTGGCCGCTGCTGGTATCTGTGGAACAGACATCCACATCAAACATAATCAGTCGTTTTACACGCCCCCTGTGATCTTGGGACACGAATACTCAGGCAAGGTCGTGGAAGTGGGTGCCGATGTCAATCTAGTACGGGTGGGTGACCTAGTTGTATCCCCAGCCACTGCCTATTGCGGGCAATGCTACCAGTGCAAGACAGGACATATGAACAGATGTACCTTCAAGGACAAGCGGATTCTTGGTGTTTCGAAGGTCGACGGGGCCTTCGCTCAGTACTTGACCGTGCCTGAGTACATTATTCATCACATTCCGAAGGGCGTATCGATGGAGGCGGCGGCACTCGCTGAGCCAACTGCATGCATAGTCCATGCTCTAGTCGAAAAGACACCCATATGTGCTGGTGACATCGTTGTGGTGCAAGGACCTGGAACCATGGGTCTTCTTTCGGTTCAAGTCGCAAAGGCGATGGGCGCAGGAACGGTCATTGTGACTGGCGTGTCTTCAGACCGGTGGAGGCTCGATATTGCAAAGCAGACCGGGGCAGATGTAACAATCGATGTCCAATCGGAATCCGACCCCGTGAAGGCAATCCTAGACCATTCAAACGGTCGTGGCGCAGATATCGTAGTTGAAGCTTCAGGCGCATGCATTGCTTGCGAACAGGCACTAGATTTCGTGAAGGTTGCAGGCCACATTTCTTTGGTTGGAACACGCGGCAGACCTGCCGAGGTCAATCTAGATCATATGATTGAGAAAGAGCTAACAATGACAGGCACCTGGGGGACAATTCCATCCTCATGGGTGACGACGCTTAGACTCATGGAAGCAGGCAAAATCGATGTTCTTCCTCTTATCACCCACAGGCTATCTCTGGATGAATGGGAACGCGGATTTGAACTCATGGAAACGCAGCAAGCAATCAAGGTTCTCTTCACTGATTTGGAATAGACTCCTAGTCCGATGTTGTTGTCGATTCTGTGGGTGATTTCCCTAACGCCTAGGCTTCCACCTGTCAAGAGCATCTTGGACAACAGCAACATGTGATGCCGCAGGGCCTCCGCCCATGACAATGGCGACTGCGCAAGCCTCCATTATCTCTTCTCTCGTGGCTCCAGCGGCAATGGCTTGCTTAGTATGATATACCATGCAGGACTTACAGGGCGCTAGCACTGATACAGCAATACAGATTATCTCCTTGAATTTGGCAGACAGGGCACCGTCAACATGAACCGTTTTTAAAAGGTCAGAAAACGCATTCCTAGTATCAGGGATATCCCTGTTCAAGGCTCCAAAGTGCTTCATGAAGTCCTTGAGTATCTTCTCAACATCCTCTGGCATTATTTGGGGTCTCCTCACCGTTCAATTGTCTGTCTTGGGGCGGGTATCCCCAAGTTCCACTCATCGAGGCTATAGCGGCTCTGATATAAAACCTGTGCAGTGTTTACTTCCGTCTGGGTCAGGTTTCCGGATTCCACTCTCTCACCTGTCAATGTGACTACGCTCTTAACAATGGCTGCCCTGATTTCAGTGTCCGAGGGTCTTGAACTAATCCCCGCAGAGATGTTTGTCACTACGTCCCTTTTACTCCGCTTGCATCTGATTCTCGTGCGGTCTCTCAAGTATTTCGTTTGACCAGATGGCGCATCCAAAGATTTCTCAAGGGCGGTGGTATCGGCGTCAATCAAGAGTGTGCCATGAAGAAAGGATACTCCTTGTTTGATCCATCCTGCGGTTCCTGTGACCTTTTTCTTTCCGATTCTAAGACACGATCTCTTTTCATGATAAGCAACAGGTATTCCTATCTCGCGGAGTCCGTTTGCGATGCTGCCAACGAAGCCTTGGTACAGCTTCTTCAGGCTCCTAGGAACATACGGCTTACTCTGGTCGGCGCAAATTGTGAAATTTAGATTTCCCAAGTCATGGTATACGGCTCCGCCGCCGGTGAAGCGTCTTGCAATCTGAATGCCCTCTTTCCGGCAGTAGTCCAAGTCCACCTCC
>JAUWOA010000001.1 GCA_030612365.1 Candidatus Thorarchaeota archaeon | reverse complement strand
GAATCCCTCAGGATCTTTCAAGGACCGACCGATATGTGTGGGAGTGAGTCGTGCCTATGAGGATGGCGCGGAAACGGTATCTGCTGCATCATCAGGAAATGCTGCGGCATCCATGTCCACGTACGCTGCTAGAGCGGGAATGCAAGCTGTGGTCTTCGTGCCAGAGGACGCTCCTGCTGGCAAACTCATACATCTCAGGACTCTCGGAGCACGTGTATTCAGAGTTCAAAAGGTCAAGGATGGAGTAGATCCCACAACAACTTTGCTCAAAGCTGCTTGTACAGAACTGGGATGGACACCTACACCATCATTCGGGCCATTCAACTGCTTTCAGTTCGAAGGCACAAAATCGCTTGGCTATGAGGTTGCCGAGCAAATGAACTGGGAACCACCGGATTGGATACTGTTTCCCACTGGTAGTGGCGGACTCATGGCCGGGACAATGAAGGGACTATGGGAATTCCAGCAGATGGGGCTGATAGACAACCTACCAAGACCAGTTGTGGTTCAGCCAGAGGGATGTGCACCCATCGTCCGGGCGTTCAAGAAGAATCAAGACCCTCTTGATATCGCACCATGGGACTCGAACGAAACCGTGGCAGGAGGTCTTGCAGACCCATTCCCATGGGACGGCGATGCGGCGCTCAAGTATCTGAAGATGGCAAACGGTAGAGCGATTGCGGTGCCAGACGAAGCCATAGAGCGGCAGCTTGTAGCTCTAGGTAAGCTGGAAGGTGTTTTTGCTGAACCGAGCGGTGTTGCAGCATTGGCAGGGCTTGAAACGCTTGTTGACCAAGGGGTTATCGATAAAACTGACAGAGTTGTTGTGCCAATAACAGGTTCTGGGTTCAAGGATTTGGCAACGCCTGACCGACTCACACCGCAGGTCATTCTCATAGCGCCAAATCTTGACCAACTGAAGGCTACACTTGAGAGCAGTGCTTGAAAGGAGTGGCAAAGATGACCAAACACCAACAATCCAAACCCACGATGACAGAGATGATTCGTTTCATGAAAGAAGCGCTAATCGAAGCCAAGAGAGGATTCGTAGACGGTGGTATACCGATCGGCTCAGTGTTAGTGATTGACGGCGAGATTGTGGGTCGAGGGCATAACCGCAGAGTCCAGAAGAATAGCGCAATTCTTCACGCTGAGATGGATTGCCTTGAGAATGCAGGACGATTGAAGGCGGCAGAATACGAAAGGGCCACGATATACTCCACCCTTTCTCCTTGTGACATGTGCAGTGGGGCCATACTCCTTTATGGGATTCCTAGGGTTGTTGTAGGCGAGAACAGAAACTTCAAGGGACCAGAGGAGTATGTTCGGAGTCGTGGAGTAGAGGTCACGATTATTGATGACAAGGACTGCATCGAGATCATGCGGAAATTCATTAAGGGCTACCCAGAACTGTGGAACGAGGACATTGGCGTCTAAACCTGATGGCAAACGGAAGTGACAGAATCCTGATAGGAAAAGAACAGCGCAAGAGAGCCAAGGAGATTGCCAAGCAGTACGGATACCTTCCATACATGATTGAAAGATACGTTGCTCTCTGGGGCGAACAGGAAGCAATTCAGTTCTTGAAGGCGTGTGAACAGCCAATCAAGAAATCCATCAGACTCAATACACTTCGGGCACCTGCCGAGAAAACCCTCAGCAGGCTCAAAGCCAAAGGTGTAAGGCTAGAGAGAGTTCCTTGGCTAGATACAGGATACATTGCTGATTTCAAGCGTATCTCGCCTGGTTCACTCCTGGAACACATGCGAGGATTCTACTATGTTCAGGGAGTGCCATCAATGACCGTAGCGGAGGCACTGCGCCCGCAACCAGATAGTCTAGTCGTGGACATGGCAGCTGCGCCTGGTGGGAAGACTACGCATATGGCTCAGATGATGAAAAATTCCGGTGTTATCGTTTCAATTGAACAAGACAGGCTTCGTACTGCAAGTCTCGAGAGCAACATCCATCGTTGCGGCGTGACAAATTCGATTGTATTGCGCGGTGATTCTCGCAAGCTTCACCAGCTTGGCATAACACCAGATTACATACTACTTGACGCACCATGTTCAGGAGAAGGACTCATCGCTCTGGATTCCTCACGAAAGCGTAGTAAGAGCATGGCGGACATCAGGTTTTGCGCAACCAAGCAGGATGTGCTGCTCGATGCTGCAATCACCTCTCTCTCTCCGGGAGGAACTCTTGTATATTCAACCTGCTCTATCGCCCCTGAAGAAAACGAATTCGTCATTGATGATATCCTGAAACGGCGACCTGAAACGAAGTTAGTGCCCATCAACATCGAGTTTGGCGTCCCCGCCTATCCCAACCCGTACGGCGTTGAGTTGCACGAATCACTGACCCTTGCAAGACGTTTTCTTCCCCATAAGCACAACTTGGAAGGTTTCTTCATTTGCAGGATTGAGAAGGAGGAATCGTCGTGAAACCGGAGTATGTGGACTCGGTCCAATGGGACACGGTGAGGAACCAAATAGATTCGGACTTTGGTGCCGGTGTAACAAAGCGCATCTTGGGTACTCTTACACCAGTATCATTACCCAGAGCCAAGGGAATCTCATTCTATCTAGTTCCTAGCGGATGGCTGCAGATTCTTGACCGTGACTTCATACCATTCACCCCTCTTTCACTCGGCACATGGCTTGGAGACCTCGTGGATGGTAAGTTTAGGTTGAGCCTACCAGCACTGGAACGCGTTCAAGAATTCACATCCAACCTTCTCATTGTTTCAAGGCAGGGTGCTGAATCATTTACATACGGAAGAAGCATTCTCAAAGAGTCAGTTGTCAAGATTGACCCTTCACTTCTGAGAGGTCAAAAGGTCTTCATCCTCAACGAATCAAGTGAGTGTCTTGGTTTGGCAGCACTCTCAGTGGATGCTGCTAAGATTGGACGTCTGGCCAAGGATAGACTTGTGGCCAAGAACCTTGTTGACATCGGGTGGTACATACGAAGGTTGAGCTAGACAAACATGTCAGAAGTCCGATCATCGGATTCGATTGATCTGCGCATCTTCTCAAGCCGTTCAATCTCTTTGCTCTCTTCTAGGAGTTGTTCCACATTGGCCTTTAGACCGTAAACTTGGTTCAGCTTCTCCAGCATTGCGGCAGCTGCCCGCGGATCTGGTCTTCCTCGTATTGCGTAGGACAGCAGGCCGATTGCGGGAGCATCTCGCATCTCTAGCTCTGCTAGCAGGAGTGCGAGTGGACCAGCCACGAAAAGCCCCTCCTCTAGGAGCGGAACATCCCACTTCTCAACCAAGGATTCATACTTACTCGTTGGGACGCAACGCATATTCGCTTCACCTTCCTTGAAGCTTGCATCCAATCCGCCTAGAAGGATGGTTTCTGAGAATTTGCACTTTGTTAGCCACTCAGCTAATCTGTCTACAAAATTCCACTGGTCGCTCTGATGTGGCTGGAATCGAGGTACGAGAAAGATCAGTTTCTTTTTTGCGTAGGAGTATAGCTCGAACGGAAGTACCAACCTTTCATTTTCCATCGATACGAATAATGGCAGCATGTCGCTCTTGATGAACCCGACTCGTTTTGCTTCTAATGTTCTGGTCAAATGGGCGGTGCTTAGGAAGCCTACTTCGCCCAGACCATGAAAGCCGCAGATGAATGTGGAGCCGGGCTTAACTTGGAAGCCCTTCTTCAAGATGATGTCAAAACCAGACTGTCTCGTTGCAACAAATGCCATTCTCTCAAGCCTCTTTGAAGTAGCAAAGGACGTACTTGCCGTTCCTTGTCCTTTCAAATAGCGCTGTGGCTCTGTTCCTTTTTAACACTGTGTCATAGCAGGATAGGACACCATCGTCCCATATGCTCAGATTGACAATCGAGCTGAAAGGGAAGCGAAGGGCAATTCACCGATATTCCAAGAAATCCCTGCCGTTGTGTATTTTTGGATAATACTAGCACTTTTTGGTTAGCGGCAAAGCAAGAGAATGACATATCCTTATACGTTCCATAAGGTTAACATCGGAGCAGATTTAGTTGAGCACGCTTAGAGAACTTGAAATCGAGCATGTTTCGCCTCGTCTATTGGAAGTTCTCAGAAGAGAAGGCCTGACTAGTCTAACCCAATTTCAGTCTGCTGCGGTTGATGGAGGGATTCTGAGAGGGGAGAGTCAAATTCTGCAGACCTATGATTATGAAGAAGCCTATCAGATAGCGGAGATATCGCTTCTGAATCGCGTAGCGTCTGACTTCAAGACGAGGGCGCTTGTGCTCTGTCCAAATCCACATCAAGCCGAAAAACGATTCCATTCGTTGAGCTACAGATGTAAACGACTTGGCATCGAAGCTACAGCAATCATTCGGAGAAGGACAGCAATTGGGGACGCATGGAAGGGGGGGCGCGTGATCGTTGCAACCTTCCGGTCTCTAGACATCGCTCTGCGCGTACATCCAGATGCATTCGAAGGCATCGAGTGTCTCCTTACCGACCGTCTTGACTTGATTGGCCAGCCAAGGCTTGGTGCCAAACTGGAAACTGTGTTGGTTACATTGATGGGCATGCATACTGAATTGCAGCATGTCGTGGTAAGCCCCCCAGTCGCAGATGTTGAAGATCTCAGTTCATGGCTAGGCGCTAGGATTGTTGAGGACACTAAGACCGATATGAAACGCATATTCAGTGTCAAGGCATTCGAAAGCGTCACCGAGTCGCTCGCGGACCTTACTGAGTTCGTTCAATATAGGCGTGGACAGGTAGCCATTCTCTGCTCCAACATTCCTGCTTGCGAAGAGTTGGCTGCTCAGCTTACAGGAATAAGTGATGCAAGCAATGAGTCAGCTCTTAATCTTAGACTAGCGCCCGAACATAGAGATGACCTTGGAGACCTCTCGCGGGATATTATGGGGAGGTACCCAGAATGTGCAACATCAGTTATGCTGGGACAAACCATCTCCAGAGGGGTTGCATTCATCCACGAGGGAATTGCGCGAAGCCAGAGAAGGATCATATCCGGTGCGTGGGAAGATGGCCTCGTGCCAGTGATTGTCATGCCAACGCGCTTTGCGATTGCAAGCGGACTGAGGGCGACTGTGATCTTTCTCATCGGAGTCTTCATGCAGGATCTAATCGGGGACCTAGCCAATGAGGAGGAACTAACACAACTATCTGAATGGCAGCTCAATGATGTGCTTAGCTCTATCGGAAAGAGAGGAGTCGACAATGAAGCCTTTGGAATAGTCGTTGTCGGCACCCAAACTGAAAGGCACAGAGTTCTTGCACAATACTTCGTCGAGGATTCAAAAGGGAACATCAGCCCCAGGCTCGGTGAGGTTGACAGCTCGATGGATGATCCAGAGAATGCTCAAGATCTTGTACTTCGACAGCTATGCAGCGACCATACGGGGGAGGAAGACCCATTCTCGATTATGGACAGGACATTCTGGGCGACAACCAATCGCGTCACTCAGATATCTCGCGAGGGTTTAATGCTAGCAGACGATGCTGATGTTGAAACACTAATTTCCCTGCGCACAACGAAATCCACAATCACACGTGCGCATGAGATACCAGAGGAGGATGTGAGGCTGGTAAGCATAAGCCCCAGCAAGATTGAGGGGCTCGTACATAGTCGGAGTCGTGACTTGTGGCACCATGTCGTTGTTAGAGCCGGGGAGGGGGTTTCCTGCACCTGCGAGTCATGGAAGTATCAAGGAATCAAAAGGCACAGACTATGCAAACACCTAGTTAGATTTTCGAATTTCGCTCTTCAGAACGATGAAACCAAGCCATACGCTGCTTCGGTAATCCGTCAATCGCTGAGAGGATTAGAGATTCTTGGCGAATTGGAGAGAGAAGGATTGATGCAGCGGGATGGTAAGGGTTTCAAATGTACTGAACTCGGGCAAAGCGTTACAGTTCTAGGTGTTTCCGTGAGGGATGCAAAGAGAGTGACCAAAGCACTGGGACAAGCTGGGAATAAGCTGGCGAATATCCTGATTGATGTTGCAGTGGCTAGAACAGGAATGCCTAGGAAGGCGATTGCGGGAGTTCTTGATGCGGTACAGACACAAGACATGAAGAAGGTTGTGAAGTGTGGGCAACATGGACCAGGAATTGTTGAGAATTGTCTGGAGGAGTTGCACTACATCAATAGCATCCTGATAGGCATCATGGGAAGAAAAGCCGACAAAGAACTGAAGAGAGAGATTCGCAAATTGAACAAGAATTTGACGGTTACCCTTGACGCCATCAGTTAGTACTGACCGTAACTTTGACTAACCTGAACACTGCACCACGAATTCGCATGGGTCGGATACCAACCAAAGCATTCCTGCATTTTCAGTTACCTTTTTCTAGCTCGGAGCGCCGGTCCGAGCCTATGCCCGGGGTCGTACGATGAACCCCAATGCATGGGAGCATTATCATGAAATTACTTGAGCACGAAGCCAAGGACATTTTCCGTGCCTTCAATATGCCCACACCCCCTGGAGGTGTAGCTAAGACGCCTGAAGAGGCGATGAAAGTCGCAGCCAAGGTGGGTAAACCTGTTGTCGTCAAGGCACAGGTACTCTCGGGGAAGAGAGGGAAGGCAGGCGGTGTGAAATTCGCAGACACCCCTGAGCAAGCCAAGGAAGTCGCAAAGCATATCCTTGGATTGAAAATCAATAATCTGTCCGTGGAAGCAGTCTTGGTTGAGGAAAAATTGGACATTCAACAGGAGATCTATGCAGGCATAACCATTGACAGGAATAAGCGAAAATACGTTGTGATAGGCAGTGGAGCCGGTGGGATGTCAATTGAAGAGCTTGCAGAAGAAAACCCTGAGAAGATTGTTAAGATGCATGTAGACCCAAGTATTGGATTCCTGCCCTACAATGCCCGCGAGATGGCCACAAAGATGGGGTTCCGAGGGAAGCAGATTAACAAGTTGGCAAGCTTCTTCCTCAAACTGTGGAACATCGTTGAAGTGCACGACGTAGAGCTGACAGAGATCAATCCCCTCATCCTCACAAAGGATGGCAGATTCCTAGCAGCTGATGCGCGTCTGAATGTGGATGATAATGCACTCTTCAGGCACAAGCAAATGATGGAGAGCCTGAAGAGGGACCCAGTAGAGCAGAATGAAAGAGAAAAGTTGGCAACAGAGAATGACATGGCCTATGTCGAGCTCGACGGCAACATTGCATGCATCTGCAATGGAGCCGGACTCACAATGGCAACCCTTGATACTGTGTCGCTGTACGGAGGCAAAGCCAGCACATTTCTTGACCTAGGTGGTGGAGCAGATGCAGAGAGAGTGGAGAAAGGCATCGAGGTAGCTCTGATGTACCCCAAGGTCAAAGCTATACTCATCAATATAATGGGAGGAATTACGCGATGCGACGAGGTGGCGAAGGGTATCCTAGCCGCACGTGATGATGGCGACATAACCGTGCCAATGGTTGTACGCATGGTGGGAACGAATGAAGAAGAGGGGCAAGAGATTCTGAACAAGGCAGGGATTCCGTTCCTGAAAACCATGGAGGAAGCAGCCTCCAAGGTGGTTAATCTTGCAAAGGAGGCAAAATAGAATGGCGATTTTAGCAGACAAAGACACCAGAGTCATCATCCAGGGAATCACAGGTGGACAGGGAACATTTCACTCACGGGCAATGCTTGAGTATGGAACCAAAATCGTTGCAGGTGTGACACCTGGGAAAAGCGGTCAAGAGGTCAATGGGATCCCGGTCTTTGATACTGTAATGGAAGCAAAAGAGGCACATGATGCCACTGCTGCGGTAATTTTTGTCCCTGCACCGTTCGCAGGAGACGCCGCACTTGAGGCAATCGCTGCACAGCTGAATCCTGTTGTTGTGATAACTGAGCATGTTCCCGTTCGCGATGAGATTAGAGTAATTCATACTGCCAAAAGACAGGGAATCACCGTGATTGGCCCCAATACACCGGGAATAGTCACTCCAGGAGCAAAGCAGAAGCTTGGCATCATGCCCGGTCACGTCTTTGCTGACGGCCCTGTAGGACTCATGTCGCGAAGCGGCACACTAACCTATGAGATTGCTGCTGGGATGACATACGCAGGAATCGGAATGACAACTGCAATTGGTCTTGGTGGGGATCCATGCGTTGGACTGACACCCATAGAGGCAGTCAAACTGTTCGAGAAAGACGATAACACCAAGGCATTGGTTCTTGTGGGGGAGATAGGCGGCGATGCAGAAGAACGCGCGGCAGCATACATCAAAGAAAACTATGACCGACCTGTCGTAGGCTACATCGCAGGAAGAACCGCACCACCAGGTAAAAGGATGGGGCATGCAGGAGCCATCATAAGTGGCAGCACCGGAACTGCACAGGCCAAGATTAAGGCGCTGAATGATGCAGGTATACCAGTAGCAGAGAAGCCAAGTGATGTCGCTAGATTGCTCCAAGATGTCTTGTGAGCGGGCTCAGTGCATATAATGGGTGGCGTAGAGAGCATAAGTTTTTTAACGTCACCTAGCGGGGATGGCTGAGCAGACTTGAGGGGAACCAGATAGTCCGCCGTTAAGGAATGAGGTTATAGATATGCCAGTAGCAGATATCGAAAAACGCAGACTTGCACAACATTATCTGCTCTACAAATCGGTATGCCGTTATTGCGGAGCCACCAACCCGCTGAAGGCGAAGAAATGTAGAAAGTGCCATACAAAGGACCTCAGGCCGAAGAGGCGGTCTAGAAGGTAGTTCCTCCCGAGTGATGAGCCGGCAGTATGGGCCGGTGATCTAGTTGGCTATGATGCCGCCTTCACACGGCGGAAATCGGGTGTTCGAGTCACCCCCGGCCCACCACTGACAAGAAATGATAACAAGGGGCGCAACAATGCCGAAGCAAATCTATGACGTGGAAAAGTTCCTCGAGATGACTGAGGACGCAACAGAGTGTCGTGTGAAGCGAGGTGCGAACCAGGTCAAGTTGAAGCTCCGAACTGGTAGGTATCTTTACACGCTTGTCGTTGAACCCCAGAAAGCTGAAGAGGTTCTTCAGCAGGTGAAGTGCCAAATTGTAGAGGCGCGCACCACTACCGAAGAGAGCTAGATCTCGAAACTCTCGCTAACCTCGGGCACATGCGCTCGACGGCCTGATTTCTTCAACTTCTCCGCCAAGGCGTCACAAGACTCAGACTCACCGTGAACCACGTAATATTCTGGGTCCCCGGGTATCTTCTTCAGCAAATCCAACAGACCTCTAGAGTCGGAATGAGATGATAGATGATGAATCTTTACTTCGGCGTCCACGTCGAAATCACGGTTGCCAACTGTGACCTTATTCGTTGCCAGCAGCTCTGCACCAGGCGTCCCCGGAATCTGAAAACTGACGAGTATAATCGCATTCTTTGGATTATCATATAGCATCTTGAAGTACAGGTGGGAAGCTCCACCCTTCAACATCCCTGCTGGAGAGATTATGATTCCACCCTTCTTGACTGCGCGCTGACGATCTCGGTTGTCGTGTATTGTATGTGCCCTCGATACAGCCCTTGAGAATGCTTGAGGTGAAGCGATGTATTCTGGATGCTTCACCAAGATATCATTGACCTTTCTGGCCATTCCATCCACATAGATTGGGTATTTCCGGGGAAGATTGCTGGCCTCAAGAATGCACATAATCTCTTGACTTCTTCCAACAGCAAACGCAGGAATCAGGACCGTCCCTCCGCGCTCCAAGGTTTCAATGACGGTGTCTACTAGATCTATCTCTATCTCTTCCCGATTCGGGTTCATTCTGCGAGCGTATGTGCTTTCGGTAACAACCACATCGTGCTTCGGGAGGTTTTTCCTTGCACCCATATTCAATCTAGACTCTATCGTGTTGAAGTCGCCAGTGAACAGGATTCTCTTGCCATTGCATCGCACAGAGACCATCGCACTCCCGGGAATGTGTCCAGCATTGAACAACGTTAACTCGAAATTGTGACCTAGTGGAACCGTTTCCTCGTAGGCTGTAGGTTGACATTGACGCTTCACACGCGGAATCTCATTGCGACTGAAGGGAAGGCGTCCCCTAGAAATCTTATCCATGTCGCGGAGCAGGAGTACGCTCAGATCGCGGGTTGCAGGCGTGCAGAAGAGAGATACATCAGGATCTGAGAGGACCATGGGTATTCCCCCAGAATGATCGAGATGTGCGTGCGTGAGTGCGACCCCTTGGAGATTATCCAACGGTACTGAAGGCGGAAACGCAAGCGGGTTGAGGAACTTAACACCGTAATCCACAATCACGCTCTCTTTGCCCTCTTCAATGAAAAACCCAGCACGACCTATCTCTCTGCAGGAACCGAGGAATGTCAACATTGTCATCCGTTTATACTCCGAAGGGTGGCCGTGTTCGGTCGCAAGAAAAAGCTTTCGAAGGCGAAGGTGCAGAAGTTCTATCTGCTGCTCCAATAGGAGCGATGTGCTTGCTCGCGTATAAATATGGCGAGTTTCCTAGCATCGGAATCAATATTAGAAGGACTCCACAGAGGGCTATATTGAATCAGCGATAGCAAGCGTGGTGACTTCGGGTGACGGAGGGAAAGCCTGACAAAGCAGAGCAGACAGACTCTGGGCCTAGAGATGCAGTCGTCCTCGTTGGGTCAAAGAATGTGATGTCTTACGTGCTAGCATGTGTGACCCTCTTCAACAAGGGTGCCAAAGAAGTTGTGATCAAGGCCCGGGGACGGCTCATTAGCAGAGCTGTTGACGTGGCTGAGATAACCCGTCATAGATTCATCACCGATGTCAAGGTCAAGGACATACAGATAGATACAACCACTGTGCAAACTGACAAGGGAAGCGACTTGAACGTTTCCACGATAGATATTACAATTTCCAAGTAGTATGAGAACGACTAATATTGTCCTCGCCCGAGGCCTGGCTACAGCTGGAGCGTTCTAGATTGGCGAGGAATAGAAAATGAAAATACCAGTTTGCCGTTTTGATTTGGAGTCGGATACTCTTTGTCCCAATTGTCAGGAGCGATTCGATAAAGGTAAGATTACGTCCTTCGATATTGAGTTCTGCAAATGGCTGCTGGAAAAGGAGAAAGATTACTCAGCTTTGGAGGATCTCAATCTTCAACGAGCCATCAAGGTGGCAGACCGGATAATCCTAGTTGTGAAGAAGAGGACCAAGATCGCTTTGTTATCTGCAGAAGAGCTCATTAGTGCTATCACTGAAGCATTCGGTGAAGTAATAGTCATCGAGGGGCCCATCAAGCTTCGGAAGATTGTCAGAACATTCATAGACCCTGCGGTCGAAGTGGGAGTCAATAGTCTGCACATGCCCGGAGGATATAGGGAAAGCATAGTAATCTTGAGAGCAGACGATAAAGAACGGATTCCATACACGACTGCCCAACTCAAGGAAATTGTTTCTGCAATTATGGGAGAGAAAGTACTGTTTGAGTACGACGAGCGCCTTGAGAAAGATGATGACGCAATAGAGGATGAGTTTGACGAGAGTATGCGAAAACTCAGCGAAAGGCGGCGAGATATGGATTGACTCAGATTCTGTTTATGGGATGATTTTTCATTATCTCTCGCATAACTACAGTTGCGTACGACCCCTTCCTAAGGTTGAACTGGAGCCATAGCCCATCATCGTCACATTGCGGATTGAGTTCAGGGACCTTGATTGAGATTAGATGCAAACTCCCAGGAGAAGCCAGTGCTTTGCTTTCTGCGCTTCTGAAATCCATGAGGGTTATCCCTTCATCCTTTAGTATTGTTTTAAGCATCTCTGATTGCAGGGATGGAGGTGTTCTTGTGGAGAATCCAGGTAACGGGGCAGCCAAACCATATGCATCTGAACTCACAAGTTCTCTGCGTTGTTCTAGGTTCCGTTCGGTCACGAAAAGCCAAGAATCACGACCCGAATGCGCTTGGTCCAACTGTATCAAGAAATCGCCCGGCACGGGGGACTGTATGGAAAGCCCAGATCTCAGGCGTTGGCTAATCAATCGATTGAACAGATATGACTGATAAGAGTGCACAAAAAAGGTTTGAATTCGTGAAGGTATCTTGGTAAATGCTCTGTGATAGTCCCTGGGATGTTTCATGAGATGTCCAAGCACGATACGTTCATGTCGCAATCCCCTTGGGAAGCAATCCAGTATTTTCTGGGTCACAGTCATGTTCTGTGCAATGTCCTGACGAGCTCCTGTGAGCTCTTCCGATTCATACTCACTTGTGACCGTCAGCATGATGCGTAGAGCACCCTCAAAATCGCCCTTTACGGCAGCCTTTCCCACCGTGTGTGTGTCCGGTCGGGTTACACCAAACCGTTGAACGCCAAAGTAGTTGAGAATGAATTTGCCCGCCAATTCTTGCGCGGTGCCCATGGAGTCTGTGCAGCTGGATTCAAGTTCCCTTAGAAGAATAGCAAACCGGTTTCCCCAGAGATCACCTATCTGAACGGGTTGTCGCACGTACTCCAGATCCCGAATTGCCATTTTGAAGAGTTTGAGTTTCGCAAGTGATTGAGATGCTCCAGCGGGTACTGACATGGATTGCACAGTCAAAGCACGCTTATCCTTCAGGCCAGCATAGGAAACTAGATGCCTTGGGATGCCCAATTCTGTGGCGAGTATTGTGGAAACATCCATCGTGGACAAGCCGAGTTTCTGGATGGTGAATCGAACGTATTTCCGTTTATCCCCGTCAATCGTGAAGTCGGCTGTGGCTGTTGGGTCTGACTCATCAAGCGATTCCCGTAGCTCCAGATTCCTCCCGTCTGGCAGTATCTCTTCGACGCGGAAATCCTCAAAGCGCGTCTTCAGCCGTCCTCCGACACCCTTTGCTTCAGTGCTGTAGAGCTCCATTCCCACTAGGACCTCGAGTGGATGGGGCTCAATCAAGTGAAATCCTCCTCAGAGCAGCTTGAGTTCACCAGTTACAAGATCGATAGCTTCAATCTTCGCGGGGCCTATTCCTAAGACTGTGACAGTGCTGGGAGGAAGTTCAGTCATTCCTGCATCTCTGATGAGAGCGATGGGAAGATTCTTGGATGCTGCTACAATCTCAAGTTTTAGCAGATCTTCTTCTGAGCCAACTTTAACAGCCACCTTCTTCTGACCTTCATTGAGCCAGCGTTTCCAGAGCTCAGGCGCTCTAACCCTTGTCCGCTCAGCAGCAGTCACTGCACCGTGAGCCACCTGAACAGCTATCTTACCGCGACTCATGCCCAAATCGGTTCTGACCGCGATAACTTGCTTGTATCTGAATTCGCGTTTAGCCATCGTTTTGACCATCCAGTCAGCTCTTCAACTCCAACCTAGGCGAGAGATAATAAAGGGTTGCAAACAGCTGCACCAAACTTAGACAATATTGAACATTTTCGAATATGAACGTACATACTCATTATCAAGCCAGCCAAGACAACAGCATCACGAAACTCCCGCTGTAGGCGGCGAGCGGATATACCGATGCACTTGCACATTTGGGCGATATCGTTCTAAACCCATTCATGGTAACGAAACCACAGCGGCTGCAGCCAAAGCGAACTAGCTACATTACGTAGCAGGAAGGGTGGCTGCCAAGAAGTTGGACGATCCTAGACATGTTAGGGTGACTAGGGGAGCCAATATCCAGAACATGCTGGATGGAAGAGATACGCCCGAACTGCTGGTTAATCCATGGGGTATGCAACCATTATGATACGGCCAACCTTAAGTACAACAGCACCTCTGTAAGACTGACAAAGGGAGTGACATGTCTTGGGGCAATCCGATGATTTGAAAGGAGATGAGGACCTCCTAGATCTTGACCCAGAAACCTTGCCTTTCGGTGAGCAGGAAGAGGACATACTACGTGGAATGATGGGTCTTCCAGTCATTGTCGATCTTGACTGGTTTCCTGAAGGGGATGAGAATGAAGAAGATGAAGAGCTCGACTTCAAGACCCTCCAGCTTCAGCTCATTGCAGCTGAGAGTATGAGCGCAATAGAGGACTTGGACTACGAGGAGCCATATGAGCAGTTGCAGTGGAATGAAGAAATGGTCGAGCAGAGGTGTTGTCTTGTTCCCACAGAAGTACACATGGTCCAAGGACCGACTGGAGAATACCCCCGATTCTGGGGTTATTTTTGCCAGCTGTACCCCGAGTATGAGAGTGTAGAGGCAAGGAAAGCCACAATATCACTCCCATCGTCGCTCTTCAAGCTCATCAGTATGCATGGAGAACAGTTTCAGGATTTCGTCGTGGACCCCCTTGAGGACTCCACCGTGTTCATGATAATGACAACTTATTTGGGGCTTGAGGAGTACGAGGTGGACGGAGAGAAACGTCGAGCACACAAGTTTTGGGACACTCACCTAGTTGAAGGCCATCGCTCAAAGTGAAACCACTATCTCCGTTTCCTAGCTCGACTGCGTTGTCTGAGCATTAGCTTGATCTTTGCCGTATGTCCCGGGGCCAGTGGATGCAAAGGAACGTGCCTAAACTCCTTTGAGAGTTTCCGCATGAACTCACTCTCATGAAAGACAAGACGGTCGTTCTCGTCTTGTCCGTGGTCAAACTCTATTTGCACTCTCTTCTCTCCCACAGTCTGGGCCAGTTTCTTCAAGACGGCGTAGACTTGCCTGTCAGATAATGCGTCCTCACTCTTATTGTCAAATCCAAAACCCTTATCCGAGGTTTGGACCCTCCAACAATTAGCATGCTCCCATTTTGAGAAATCCGTGAGAGGACAGACTGCCGCATCATGGAGAATCACAACACTGACAGGTCTATGCTCTGCCAATACATCTGACATGAAAGGTGGTAGTGTTCCTGTCTGGTCATCTGAACGGTTCAGGATGACGAATGGTTCCAGATACCGGAGTTTCCCATAGTCAATGTCGGGGCGCACTTGTGAGAAGTCATGAAAGGGGTTCCAGGTCACGCGGAGGTCGTGCCCCAATCTTAGAGGTCTGCCTTTGGTCATCGGCCAACGCAAGAGTCGAATGACATCCACCGTTGTTCTAATCTTGACCCTGCGGAGGATTCTGTCGCCTTCATCCACAAAGCGCACCTCACATGCGTCTTCCTCCATGGCAAGGCTGACCCTGACATATCTCACTCTCAACAACCTCCTGACGACCTGTGCGATTGCCTGTCTTGCAGCACCTGTCAGATTCTCCGGAAAGTCGACTATGGGAGGGGTCGCCGCTGTCGATACTCCTTCAGACTTGATTGCAAAGGCCCTAAGACTCACGGTGGTTGAGCGGGGCCGAAGTACATGGCTAAGCATGCCAGCCAAGGCCCAATTAGACTCTGTGTCTGGTCTACTCCATGCGAGCCACATGTGCTCTTGACTTGAGTCCTCCATAGACTTCGCTTCGTGAACCCGCGTGAAAGCATACTCAATGACTTGGTCGAATTCGTCCAGTTTGAACCCGGATTCCCGAACTACATCAAGACGTGTGATGGACCAGTCAAGGTTTTCGCTCTTGGTTCCTTCCTCTCGTTGATAGAAGAGCCCAACTCTCACCCCGTAGGGGGCTTTGGCATCTTGAATGGCTATCCAATCGAATCCCAGACTCTCGCTGGATAGTCGTAGGCCAAACCACACAGCTTGGTTGAATCTTTCAGCGTGCAGGTTCACACTTGCCCTCAGAGGTGTGACTTGGGTCAGGCACCGTGGCTTCGTCTTCAGTTTCCGTGGACCGCGGTAGAGCCGTCTTGAGTTGATAGTGTTTATACTGGTGGCAGCGAATGACTTACCGCCCCGGCTAGTTTTGGGACGGTAGCGAAGTCGCTGCAATATGGTCGGTTCCTTGCCAGGAACCCCCTCTATAGTTCGGACCTTAACGGAAACACTCTCACTCCCATGTTCATATTCGGATTCTATCTCGCCAAGGAGATCACATACGATGCGAGAGCCTATTTCTGTATCCAGACGAACTGAAGGCCACAGCTCAACGAGCCAGGGCAGCAACGTGAGTGCAAGGACTTTCATTCGCTCTCTCGCTGTGGAGTAAGGTACTACTTCTTCAGTCGATTCGGTTTTTGTCACAACTCCGAGCCCCTCATTCCGGAACCGTTTAGACCAGTTCGTCAATGGCGGGACAAGCGTTAGTCGAACATCGAAGCCTTCTGCATTCTGACTGACAATAGCTCTGATGTCATCATGGAACGGTGTCGCAGCAAGAACTGGCAGCCACCATTCTTGAGGTAGGACTTCGCTCTTTGGAGCGACTGGCAGGTTCCAGATAATCTCATTTACCTCACCTCGGAGCCGCGAAGAGTCATAGAAGGGAAGGAGGGTGCGGGATGAGTACGCCGCTGAACTTGTCTCTCCTGGTACAGGAGCATCGAACCACAGAACAGTTGTAGATCTACCATTGGGCAGCTGGGTAATGATGCCATTGAGAAGCTCATTCAGCCTAGCCCGGTGTGGTTCCGGGGTTGCCTCTTGGAGCGTACTCCAGCCGCTCACGATAATCAGTTTCCTTCCATTCACTATTTCAGTGAGGTGTTGTCGAAGATTGGGTAGTTGCCCTTTGTTGAACAGGAAGTTGTCAGTTTCGCGAAGCAGACCTACCACCCGTATCGATTCGAAGAGCTCTCGGATGTATTCAGGCTGACTGCGAAGGACATCCTTCTCTTGATAGCTGTACGGACGAAGACGCAACCTAGCCTCAGCAAGCTGAGGGTGCGAGAACTCATCTGCTAGATCCAACCAGATGACACCACTATCCGAGTTGGCCGCCAACAAGTCACGAACAAGATGAAGACCATGATAATACTGTGAAATCCATCCTGCTGAGAAGCCAGCTGAGGTTCGCGACTGGCTGAACAGAGCGAGTATGAACCTTCTGCCCATATTGCTCGCGCTCTCCAAAGGATCATAGACAGCCCTCCAAGAGGGGGTGATGAACGTCCCTTCTGACTCACTCGTTTCATCGCGTTCATGTATCACGACAGCAATCCTTGGTAACTCGTCGTTCAAGATGGGCTCAATCAGTGTCCGAGATATGCTTCCTCGTTTGTTCATCATCGTTTCATACGCATTGATAACTAGGCTCCGAATGGCCTTGCGGGTCAGACCAATATTCTCTGTCGCATCCAGCAACAGAGTACCAACACGAATCGGATTGTCTTGTGTTGTTCCTGTTACTCTCTTGTACTCTCCCCAGACAGCGTCTGTATACGCCGTAACCTGTTTGATAGTGCCTTTGTTCGGCGTGGCACGTACGATAGCATCCCACTCCTCGCCGTCGAGCACTCTGCTGCGAAAGGAAAAACCTCCGACTTTCCGGTCCAGCAAGCCATGGCTCTTTCTGGACATGGACCTGATTGTTTCATGTGTCAACTCCCAGAATTGGCTTAGTCGAGTCTTGATCTCCAAGACCATGATGGGTTTCCAATATACACACAACCCGTCAGGTGTGACCTCTCTCCTCAACAGGACTATGTCGACCCGTCCCGCTCCGAGGCCGGTATTCACCGAGACCTCGGAACATAGGAGATAGCCATCGTTGCTGCCTAATGAATCCCCATTGCGAATTGCTTCTGCAAGACTCCAAGGGCTGCACAGTTGGTCGGAGATGTGCCGGTGGACCTGAGAGCCAATTCTTCTGCTCCTTCTTAGTGCTCCTCTCCAGATGTGCCTGACATCATTCTCTGTCAGGCAAGGTTCCTCCTCGTGTTCTCCGATTCGATATCCGCCTTGGAGTATCCTTTCAAGCTCGTTCAGAGAGGGATGTTCGATGCCGACAGCCTTTGCTTCTGCGATTTGTGATTCGAAAAAGGCCATCGAGAAAGATGGCTTCCTGAGGTTTATTGAACCAGTGACGGTTGGCGCGTTTCCAGTGCGGACACTGTAATGTTCCTGGATGTCCATCTTGAGCGTCTGTAGTATGGCGTTCGTGCCAACTCTGAAGGCTCTTTTTCCATAAAGATGCTCTGAGTATATGTAGTCCAAGTACGCTCGTGCATGGAGCTGAAGGAGTTTCCAGTAACGTCCCGTGTCTCTCGGCGGAACATCATAGATGTAGCAGTAAGTAGCAAGGTAGTCGAGGTGATGCCTGATTGCATCAACGAAGTCCATGGGCACCATGTCGGGATGAATCAGAGGGGTCATTGGGCCGTACGAGTCTGCTTCATACCCCATGATCCTGAAGGTCTTCCGCTTTGAATCATGATGATGTATTCGTGTTCCAAAGAATGCGGGATCCGGGAAGGGGTACATTGTCATCGCGAAGTCACGTAATGCTGCGCCGCATACGTTGAAACGGATGTTGAGCGGACCTACTGTATCGCTAGATCTCTTAACTCTGGAGACTTCAGTGTTGCCATAAGCTGCGGCCTTCTCGTACAACATGTTGAGAAGATTACCTCTCATGTTGGGTTCAGCCTTCATGATATATGAGAAGTCTGCTCTCCGAAGCCGCTTAGTCTGAAGGTAGACATTCCTAGCAGCTGACCAAGTTTCTCTGGAACTAGCATAAACTTTTTCGGTGTTTTTGTTCTTGATACTTCTCTGCATCTCAAGGGTAGCAGACAGACCTTTCTGGACTGCAGTTGCTATGACCCGATTAGGATGTCTAGGTAATGGCTTGCGAGGTCGCCCTCTTGATTTTTGCATTCCACCCCCTTGTACTCGCGAAAGTATTTATTTCTAACTGCTGCGAGTAAAGAAGAACCATAGCAGTTACAAATTTTGGCATAATTTCATCAATTGGAATAAAATAATAATATCAAATATATAGCTATGAAATGACCCTGGTAGCTATATTTCCATCTCTTTTGTATGTCCTTTTATACAAAGGCCGAAACAGACAGACGGTGAAAGACTGGTGAAGAACAAGTCGCGGCGCCATCCCCGCGAGTCTAAGATCTCAACAGGGTCAAAACAGCAAACAATGGATGGTAGCTATATTTCCTCTTCACCAATCTTTCTTACCCAGACATTCGCATTGAACTCATTCAATCGACAGACAGCTCGAAAGGGTCAAGGGAGAAAACCAAATCTCCTCTTTTCAAGAGGAGCGCTTGACAAAGTGCCCGCAGGCTTGCAGAACAATTCAGGCAAGAAGTGTTCTGTAGCTGATCTGAGCATACTTACCCAGCACTTCGATAGATACATCCAGGCTGTCAACCTAATCCTACAAAGGGTCTACAAGTCGTACGCTCAGGCTAAAAGCATTGGGTGGAAACTTGATACTGCCCGCTGTCGGGGATATGTGATTCTTCGTGAAGAGGCAAACCTGAACTGGGAACAGGACAACGAGTTCGGACAACTTGTCTTTGAGAGAATGTTCAGGAATGCACTTGAAGCTGCAGCACGAATCATCCTTGCTGACTACTCACGCAGAGAACTCCTGCGTGCTCTTCTGCGTATTCTCAAGGAGTCAGGTGAAAATATCTCCCGGTTGGTTGGCAATAAACGGATACCTCCTGAGCTAGTACGGAGGGTTCGCGATTCCGTGACACGTAGGAATGGGTCAGGATTCCACTATGCTCTGTCAGTGTGCAAGCAACTGAGGCGAGCTCTTGACGAACTTATTCTCTCCGCTTTCGATCAGACGAACAGCACCCCCCCATTCCACCTAGGAGGTGGACGGAGGAACAAGCAACGAGCAAGAGTTCGGGAGCTCCTCAAAAGTGATGCTCCTCAGAGTGCCCAGATTAGGCATGCCCTGTGTAGGCAGGTCGAGATGTGGCACACTTATGGTTTCCCCTTCACATCTCCTGTCTTTAAAATGCAAACGGAAGACTTCTCCGCTTCCACAGAGAATACAACAGGACAAGGATACTGGTTCAAGGTTGACCCTGATAGACAGGATGAGATCATCCTGTACCTGAAGACCCCACCTGGTGTGCTGGGTCATGAAACCGACAAGGAATCTCCCTACAGGAGCCAGACAGTACGATTCAGGTTTCTCAATTGGCTACCACATAAGGCTCAGAGAGCACGGAGGAAAGCGAGAGAGGCCTTGGGAAGAGGGGATAGCGAGCGAGCACTTCGCCTTGAGTTCAGAGCCTCGCATTTCGAAGATATGAGTAGCCAGTTGATGAACATGGTTGCTCTTAATCAAGCCAAGAGAACACTAGCCAAGCTCACGTCAAGAAGAACCAATGACTGTGGTGAGATTGAACGGCTGAGGTCCGAAGTCACAAGGTTAAAGGACACACGAAGGTGTGCTCCGCCAACAATCCAGCTTAGAGAAGGGAAGGCTAGCCTCTCAATTCCCTTTAGGCCTCCTAGTCAAGAGTTGTTGAAGTCTGTATTACCATCTCAATCACGCACGAAGT
Source organism: Candidatus Thorarchaeota archaeon (assembly GCA_030612365.1). Taxonomy (GTDB): domain Archaea; phylum Asgardarchaeota; class Thorarchaeia; order Thorarchaeales; family Thorarchaeaceae; genus WTCK01. Next base: position 53,063 of record JAUWOA010000001.1, on the reverse strand, counting down.
ACGCCGGAGTAGATAGAGGCCTCAGGAACCCAGTAGTAGTCTCTATCAGCAATTGTGATGGGGACTACGAAGAAAGAATTATTGGACGGGAGAATCTGTTCATCAAGCGCGAGAAACTCAGACAACGGGCTAAGCAGCTCACATCGCAGATAGCCAGAAGAAGGAACAACTGGGAGAGCAAGCATCCGGGGCTGATAGCTCCAGCTTACATTCTGAAAAGAGAACGGGAGCTGGGGTCAGTGTGGCGAAAGGTCAGACGCCTCGGACGCGAGATCTCTCACCAAGTTGCCTGCGAAACAGTCTGGTTCTGCGAGAGCAGGAGAGTCAAGACCGTGTGCTTCGAGGACCTCCGGTTCTTTCAGGGTGCTGGTGGAAAGCACACCCATAGCTGGAACCTCTCAACCAATCTTTGGGGCCTGTTGATTCAGGGCGTGAGATACCGACGTGCGGCTCTCGGTCACTACAGGGGTGGTGTCTGGATGGTGAACCCCGCGTGGACATCACAGATATGTAGTGGATGTGGTGAGAGAGGAGTTCGAGTACAGAATCCACTTGATACTGAAGAAACAAAGGGAGGGGAGTACTTCTTTTGTTCTCACTGTCAGATGAGTCTGCATGCAGATGTGAATGCGGCTCGCAACATAGTCAAGATTCAAATGGAGTCCAGTGTCGTTCCTGGACGGACAAATGCGGCATGTCCGAGTTTGTCCAACTTAAAATGAACGGTTGCCATCAGGAATGAGTCGAGAGTGGCTATTCTAGACCCCGAAGCGATTGTCATCGGAGCAGGACCTGCGGGACTGCTGGCTGCAGCCGAAATCGCTCAAAGTGGTCATCAGGTTCAAGTGTTTGAAGAGCATCCCGAGATAGGAAAGCCTGATCACTGTGCGGGCTTGCTAAGCGCATCCGGATTGGCATTACTAGGGCTCAAACCGCCTTCCGATGTTATTCAGAATCGGGTTTCGGGAGCCAGGATATTCGCTCCAACGGGACAATCGCTATTGATTGAACGCGGTCGTCGTGAGGCGCTGGTAATCAATCGGTCGCGGTTCGATTCATGGTTGGCAGATAGGGCAAGGGACAACGGAGCGGACATCAGTACTCAGGCGAAGGTCCTTGGAATTCGAACGAGTGAAAGCCAAACCAAGATATTGAGCATTAGAGAAGAAGGAATGCTATCAGAATGCAGCGCTCAGGTCATTGTCAATGCAGAAGGCTCCCGGTGCCAAATCTCCAAAGCATTGAACCTACCGGTAGTGTCAAGGCGGAACAAGCTTCCTGCGTACCAGTATGAAGTGAAAGGTGTAGATATCGATGATGACATTGTGGAGATGTACTATGGACGCCAGACTGCGCCTGGGTTCTTCGCTTGGTTGATACCTATGGGCGAGGGGAAAGCAAGAGTTGGTCTTGCAGCCAAGAATAGCGCGAAACCTCGACTAAAAGCTGCGATCAATCACCATCCGGTTCTACGAGAGCGACTAAGGGGTGCAACTCTAGAGAGAGGATTCGGAGGAATCGTGCTCGTGGGGTTACCGGTAAGAAGATGCTTCGCTCAAGGGGTCGTTGTAGTGGGTGATGCTGCAGGCATGGTCAAGGCAACAACGGGCGGCGGGGTTGTTATGGGAGGAATTGCAGCCCAAATTGCGGGAAGGACTGTCACCAAAGCGCTTGATGAGAGAGATTGCTCGCACAAATCGTTGAGCCGCTACGAAGCGGGTTGGCGGTTCCGAATCTTGAAGGATTTGCGGATGATGTACGTAGCTCAAAGAGCATTATCCGTTCTCTCAGACAAAGGATTGAACTCCATAATAGAGGACGCAAAATCTATGGGACTTGTTGAGATTGTGAAGCAAGAGGGCGACATGGACATGCAGCGCAAGGTGATCGCTCGGCTTATGCGGAATCCCAGAACGTTTGTCTTGGGTCTAAAGGCGTTGAAATACATAGATCCACTTGTCTAGTGAATAGCCATCTTTATGTGCAAAGTGCATGCCGGGTGACGATGAGGCCCTACTACATGGTGGGTAGAGAGAATCCAGGGATACTAGACACCGCAGCATCCTTACTTGAGGAATATCCTCTATGCGACAGATGCTTGGGTCGGCAGTTCGCCTGGTTGAGTACCGGTACATCGAACGACCAGAGAGGAAATTCAATCAAGCTTATACTCTCAATGAAGGCTGATGAGATAATCAAGGCTGGTGCGAAGGACGAAGGCAGGAAACTACTTACGATTCTTGCTGGCAACGGCATGTTCTCTCCAGCGCAGATTCTTGCTGAGAAGGAAGCACTGGATTATGAGAAGGGCAAGGTCTGTTACCTCTGTTCCGTGGACGCTGATTGTGCATTCGACAGAATACCAGAGATCGTTCAACGGGCAGTGAGGGACACAGAAGACATCGAATTCCACACCGTCCTCGCAGGGTCTATACCACACCCAATCCTCGCGGAAAGAGAAGATGAATTGAAAGGACAACATAATCTCATCTACGGAGAAACCCTGAGGTCTGATTTCAATAGGGAGTTCGGGAAACAGGTTAGCGCGATCTTTGACAAACCCGTTGACTTTGATAAGCCAGAACTAGTTGTAGTCTATGATATGCAGAACGATTTGGTTAGGCTGCAAATCAACCCGCTGTTTATCTACGGTAGGTATCGAAAGAAGGTGGTGGGAGTCCCCCAAAGCCGATGGGATTGTTCAGATTGCAATGGCAAAGGATGTGACGCTTGCCACAATACCGGGAGAAGGTACCCGGACTCCATTTCGGAGTATGTTGGTTTGCCAATCCAAGAAGCCGCCAAAGGCACCCGTTTCAAGTTTCATGCTGCAGGACGTGAAGATGTGGACGCTCTGATGCTTGGGTCTGGACGTCCATTTGTTGTGGAGATTAGTAAACCTCGCGTAAGAACGCTGAATCTTCCCAAGCTGGAGAAGAAAATCAGAAAGAAATCACGCAAGAAGGTAGAAGTCGAAGGCTTGCGACCTACTAACAGACAACATCTGCAACGACTCAAGAGTGAATCTTCTGAGAACATCAAGGAGTATTCAGCCATCATCAAGACTGACCGAGAATTGACTGATGATGAAGTAAGAAGAGCAGAAAGAGAACTAACAAACATTGACCTTGACCAGAGAACTCCAACGCGAGTGGCACACAGAAGAAGTGACTTGACGAGGAAGAAGCACATCTACGAGGTGCGATTGAAGAGGAGGAGAAGCCATGAGCTGGAGGGCTACTTCAAGGTTCAAGGTGGCACCTACATCAAGGAACTGATATCAGGAGACGAAGGGAGAACTGTGCCGTCGATTGCCGGTAAGGTAGGTTCTGCATGCGTTTGCATTGAATTGGTTGTTACAGCGATTCACAGCCTTGAAGCAAACCATAACCGTTCATTGTAATCTGAACACTCTGTGAGGCGATCCTCACAATCGAACCTAGTGACAACTTCACAGCCACAATCCAGATTGCAGGGCAACAATATCGAATCGTATCTTTTTGTCAAGAACTAGCTAGTGCTCTGCTAGATATGCATTGCTGCAAAGAGTTGCTTCAGCCTTCAGACAACGATGGCCTCTCGGACGGTGCCGAGGTGATCTCTCATGGTACAAATCCACTGAACTGGAATACTGATGGAGACGCAATTGGCGATGGTAATGAAGTCAGCTGGGGCTACAATCCACTGAACGCCAACGATCCCATTCCCGCATCCTTACTGATCTACAGAGCCTGGGAGTCTGCAGGTACAACTGGATACGTCCGTGTGAACCACTACTCAGCAATGGACTATGTGAAGGTCTATGTGAAGTACAAGAGCAGCTCAGGATATTGGACAAGCTATATACATGTAGGTACAGATTACACCTTACTATGGCAGTGATTACTATGTCTCTTGGACTCTCATTCAGGGCTATGTTGAGATGAAGGTACAAGTCAAGGCGTATGATTCATCCCACCACTACTTGGGCAGTGACTACCAGAATGTATTGCTGTCTGGCGGGGGTGGCGGCCATGTGCCGTTCTAGGCTGAACGAGCATATCGGCTTACCACACACTAGTGGACGGTACCGGTGAAAACAGTGCATTCAAGCTATGGTTTCAAAGGAAAAAAGGTTCTTCAGACATGCCTTGTGCTAACATTGGGCATGCTGCAGCTCCAAGCATTGGCAATGGACCCTTCGCTTCGCAGCAGTCGAATACATTGACATGGAAAATGGTTGTACGCAACTATCCTGATGCTATCTTTCCGGATGTCGCACTCCTTGATTCCACCCATGGCTTGGTCATAGGCCGGTTGGGCTCCACAATTACGACTGGTGTTATTGTCTTACACATGTGCTTCTGTTTAAGATATCCTCCAACCGATGGAGCTCAATTGCAGTAGGGGACACTCCTCTAGGACATTGGAAACCATTGGTAAATGATTTTGACACCTGCTCTAAGTCTGACAGCAGCCTTTGGTTCCATGAGAATACCCCGTCGGGTCATATAGCTCTACAAGTAGCCTCTTGAGAATATCTAATCGTGTCCATTTTTCTTGGCTTGTCCGAAATCCTTAAGTGGCGACCCAAGAGGAGAGGCTTGGCTTCGGTTACGTAGGGGTATATCTCTCTCACCAACCGAGGTACTAACAAACAACATGTTGATGCCCTATGGTTAAGAAGAGTCATGGTTTCCGTGCTCGCACTAGAGCTTTGATGAGCAAGAGGGTACGGACGCGTGGTCTTGTCCCCCCGAACAGAGTGCTCGTCGACTTTGAGAAAGGGCAGAGAGTCGATATAGTGATAGACCCGGGTTTTCACAAGGGCATGCCTCATCGAAGGTATCAAGGGAGAACGGGTGTTGTCAAAGAAATGCGTGGAAGGGCAGTTGTCGTTGATGTCAGCCTTGGCAAAGCTATGAAGACATTGATCATACGACCCGAGCACCTTCAAGTCAGCAAAGGCTGAGTGATACCACATGCCAAGAGAAGTTTTAGCGGAAGAGGAAATAGCCCTCCCCCAAGTGAAAAAGGTCCTAGCCAAACGAGCCAAGGAAGGGGAGCTATCATTTCAGCAGACAATCACTCTGGAACATGCTTCATCATTCTCCAAGATGGCACCAGCTGTATCAAGAAAGCTCGTGGAACGCCTCATCAAGAAGTACTCCATCAAGCGAGTTAAGGCCGTTCAAGTAGCAAACATAGCTCCAACAACTAAGGAAGAGATGAGAACTATCCTTGATGCGCGGTCCACTGACGTAACTGATGAACAGCTGATAGAGATAGTAGATCTTGTTTTGAAGTCAATTTCATAATTATTAACCACTTAACTACGATCAGAACTGGTGCAAAGTAAGAGCGCTGCATTTTTATCCATAAACCACCATTTGCTCATGTAATGCGGCTTGATAGTGTCAGGAGTGTAAGAGTATGGAATCATCTCAAGGCAGGATGTACGAGAGTCACGCATATGTCCTGGCAGTCAGTCAGCCGAAGGTGTACCTGAGAGATTCACGACCACGAGGAGACCCCATAGTACAGGCAGTGGGTGAGTCTCACTTCACTCTTCTTGAACTTGTACCCCGAAGTGGTGCTAGATTTAAGCCTCAAGATCGCGTGTCAATTCAGAAGGACTCCCAGACCAACATCGATCATGTGAAACGAAGAGTCTTCTACGAGGACCTGATTCCCGAAAGCACGACAGAGCTGGCATTCATCATTGAATTAATTGTAACGAAGCATGAACACAAGTTCGTGCAGTTCTTCAATGAAGCGAAACCAATCACAACTAGAATGCATTCACTCCAACTCCTTCCTGGTGTTGGGAAGACGTTGATGTGGGCGCTTCTTGATGAAAGAAAGAAGGCTCCATTCAAGAATTTCGAAGATATCGCTGCTCGGACCAAGCTGCAGAATCCTAAGAAAACCATTACTGCGAGAATCATCAATGAGCTGAAAGAGGATGTTAAGCGGTGGGTATTCGTTCGTCCGCCTAGGCGAAATGATGATGAGAGAAGACAATGGCCAGGGTGAGATCTCTGTATCAAGAAGAGGTCAAATCCCTGCTTCAGAAATACTCGGTACGACCTAGCAAGAAGGCCGGTCAGAGCTTTCTCACAAGTCACAGAATTGCTAAGGACATCGTATGGTCTGCGAATCTAACCAAGGATGAATCAGTCTTGGAGATTGGCGGAGGGCTAGGCATTCTCACTCAATTGCTTGCTCAGTGTGCTAAGACTGTTTATGTTGTCGAGAAAGACGTGGGATTGGTCAGAGCTCTAAGAGAGATTCTGAGTGAACTAGACAATGTCGAGATCATAGAGGGCGATGCACTGGCGATAGACTTCCCTGAAGTTGACAAAGTGGTCTGCAATCTGCCCTACAACATTTCTTCTGATATCACCTTTCGACTTCTTGAGCAAGTGAAATTCGAAAGCGCTACTCTGATGTATCAGAAGGAATTCGCAGAAAGACTCCTTGCAGAACCGGGGTCGGGCAATTACGCACGTTTGACAATAGGTGTGCGATATCATGTTGATGTGGCACAGATCATGAGTGTGCCAGCAAGTATGTTTTATCCCGTTCCAAAGGTCGATTCAGGTGTTGTTTGCATGACACCCAGAGTAGCGGGACCATTCGCGAGAAACCCTGAGGTTTTCTTCTGGCTTATTCATGGCACCTATTCCTACCCAAACAAACAGATTGGGAAGGCACTTCGAATCTGGTTCCGAAATATGAAGTTGGATAAGGCCCTGGTTAACACGCTCCTGGATAGAGCGGGAGCTTCTGTGACTGGCACCGAACGGCTGAGGAACTTAACACTGGATATCCTGGTTACGCTTGCAGACTGCCTAGTGGAGATGATAGAGGACGGTTTAGTACCGGGTCCAAGGGGCAAGAACATGTGAGAGTAGAAGACCTTGATTTTAGGGTTGATTCCGGGGTTTATGCTCCTGCTGAAGACTCGTTTTTATTGATGGATGCCATTGATCTTGACCGCGATGATGTTTTTCTGGATGTGGGCTGTGGTGCTGGGCTTCTAACATTAGGCGCCGCTAGAATCGCAAAAAGGGTTGTAACGACCGATATCTCCTTGGAGGCTGCTCGGAATACGCTAAGGAACCTCAAGCGGAATGGGCTTACACATCTGTGTAGTGTCATGCAGTCAGATCTGCTTGATTCCATTCCTTCAGCCGTATTGTTCTCAGTAATCGCCTTCAACCCGCCATATCTTCCTTGTGACGGCGCCACAACTGATATGGACCATGCATTGTTGGGTGGTGCTAAGGGCACTGAACTCGCTGAGCGTTTCATTCAACAGGCTATCAGGCATCTTCGGAAAGGGGGTTCTGTCTTCGTCGTCAGTTCATCTCTTGCGAACATCAAGGACTTGAAGAATGTGATGGTGAACTGTGGTCTTGATATTGAAACCGTGGCGAGTTTGTCGGTATTCTTTGAAAAGATACAAGTACTGGAGGGCATTCAGCAATAATACCACAAGGAAACCGTTTTATTCCACCATCTAACCGGGCGGCAAAATACACATAGAAACGCGTGAGGTTATCGACAGTGTCCAACGAAAAGGCCAAGAAGAAGACAACCAAGAAAGAAACGAAGTCCACAAAAAAGACAACAGGGAAGAAGAGTGCGGCCAAGAAGTCAGTTGCTAAGAATGTTGTTAGCGAAGGCAGTCTCCTGTATGTCGATTACACAATTAAGACCAAGAGAGATGGAAAAGTCTTCGATTGTACCATGGAGGATGTCGCGCGGAAAGAAGGCATGTACAAGGAGGATGAGCGGTATGAGCCAATGCTCGTCGGAATTGGTTGGAACTGGCTTCTCGCCGCTGTCGAGGAAGAGCTAATCGGGATGAAGGTGGGGGAATCAAAAACTGTTGAGGTGCCACCAGAGAAAGGATCGGGACCTAGAGACCCAAGCAAGATCAAACTGTTCGCCAAAATAAAACTGGCCAAACACGGAGTACGGGCCATAAAGGGGGAAGAGGTGAAGATAGGTCACGAACGAGGTGTGATTACCCAAGTGCTTGGACGTCGTGTCAGAGTTGACTTCAACAGTCCGCTAGCTGGAAAAACCCTTGTTTTCGATATCACGGCCAGAGAGCTCATTACTGACCCTGAGAAGAAGGTCTTGGCAGTCATCAAAAGAAGAATCCCTGCCGTACCAGTAGACCAGTTTGGTGTGTCCATTAAGGGAAAGACTGTCACTATTGAGTTTCCGCAGGCAAGTCGCTACATTGAAGGGATTCAGTACGCGGAGATTGGCGTGGCTTCTGACGCACTAAAGGTGATTGAGAAAGCCAAGAAAATCAAGTTTGTCGTCACCTACGAACGACCTGAACCTCCCAAAGAAGCAGGAAACTAGCATCGCAATGATTTTGACACCAATAAAACACAAGAGCGACCACTAAGAAACGTTTTAATACGAATCTCAGAACCAGCTTTTTGTCACTAGTTCTCCTACGCTATATTTCATTGATACGGAGTTACTCGATATGGAACATCAGATGCAGCCACCCGCAGAGGTAACCAAGACAGGAACAACAACTGTTGGCTTAATAGCAAAAGACTGTGTCATCCTGGCAAGCGACCAGAGAGCGACCATGGGTTACCTTATCGCCAATAAGACAGCTAAAAAGATTTACAAAATCAGTGACAGCATTGGCGCGACAATTGCAGGTTCAGTTGCTGATGCTCAAGCAATTATGGAACTTCTGAAAGCAGAAGCGAAACTCTTTGAGATTCAGAGAGGACGATCCATGCGTGTTAGGGCACTAACGCGTCTCTTGAGCAACATAATGTTTTCAGCTCGAGGAGCATATATGCTCCAATGCGTAGTGGGAGGATTTGATGATGATGGCCCACAGGTCTTCTACACAGACTTCATTGGGTCCGTTCTGCCCGATAAGTACACATCAACAGGATCGGGATCCCCGATAGCTCTTGGGGTCTTGGAAGCAGAGTACAAGGATGGGCTTGCCAAGAAGAAGGCCATAGAGCTTGCAGTGCGAGCAATCGCCGCAGCAATCGAAAGAGATGCTGCAACAGGAAACTCGATTCTTGTGAGTGTCATCGATAAGGATGGCTACAAAGAAGTAGACAAAGACGTCATCACGAAGATCTGGAAACAATAGTAGCAGACATCGTTTTTTGTCAGCTCTATTCGAAACCGTTTCAGCCCAATCGGCTGTGGGTCTTAGATGAAACCAGAAGGGTATGCAATACGCCTTAAACCACGAAGTGATTCTAGATGGGTTCCCACTATAACGAGTACGTTGACATTCGCGAGGCAATCAAGGACGCGCTTCCAAAATCGGCCGCGATAAGCGCTGTTGAGTATGAAGGCCCGGAGATTGCGATATACTCGAAAGCGCCAAAGATACTTCTTGACGACGGGGATATGATCAAGGCACTCGCCCGCAAGATGAGGAAACGCATCGTAGTCAGGTCGGCTCCGGAAGTGAGAATTTCTCATGAAGATGCAGAGAAGTCGGTACGTGAGCTGGTGCCTGAGGATGCGGAGATAACCTCAATTGATTTTGACGATTCAAGAGGCGAAGTCATAATCGAAGCCCAGAAGCCGGGCCTCGTGATTGGCAGAAGTGGGACAACGCTCAGAGAGATTACAAGGCGTACCTTTTGGCGGCCAGCCGTGATGAGAACTCCACCTATTGAAAGCAAGCTGATTAAACAGATTCGCTACATCATTCAATCGGAGGCAGCAAGCAGGAACAAATCATTCCGCGAGATTGGCAGAAGGATACACCGCCGGAGTCTGATGGATAACGGATGGATTAGGCTAACTGCACTAGGAGGATTTCGCGAGGTTGGAAGACAGTGCATGTTTCTTCAAACTTCTGAGAGCAACATCCTGATTGAATGCGGCGTGAACGTGGGCACTCCGACTAGAGCATTTCCTCGTTTGGATATGCCGGAGTTCAGCATTGACAATCTAGATGCGGTAGTCATCACACATGCTCACCTAGACCACTGTGGCATGGTTCCGTTCTTGTTCAAGTATGGGTATCGCGGACCAGTTTACATGACTGCCCCGACACTCAATCTCTCCACGCTCCTTCAGCTAGACTATCTCGATGTGGCTGAACGAGAAGGGAAGCTTAGACCGTATCGCGATAAAGATGTGAAAGAAGCCATTCTGCACACAATTCCATTGAACTATGGAGAAGTAACTGATATTGCTCCAGATGTCCGTTTGACTCTTCACAATGCAGGGCATATCCTCGGATCGGCCATTATCCATCTGCACATAGGGGATGGGCGATACAATATGGCATACACAGGCGACTTCAAGTTCGGCCGCACTAGGCTTCTTGAGCCCGCTACGTTCACATTCCCCAGATTGGAAGCCCTCATCGTAGAGAGTACTTATGGCCACCCGACAGACAAGATGCCTCCTAGACAGGAAGTTGAGAGAAAGTTTGCGTCGATAATCAAGAGAACGCTAGCGAGGGGCGGGAAGATACTGATTCCAGTCCTTGCAGTTGGCCGAGCACAGGAGATTATGCTTGTACTGGAGGACTTGGTTTCCAAGAAACGGATTCCAAGGATTCCAATCTACATTGAGGGGATGATTGCCCAAGCCACAGCAATCCATACGACACATCCAGAAGCCCTCAGCAAGAAGATACGAGAAATGGTATTTCACCAGGGAATCAACCCATTCTTGAGCGAGGTGTTTGTTCAAGTGGATAACCCCGACCAGCGCGAGGAGATTGTGGAGGGTGAACCCTGCATCATCATGGCTACTTCCGGGATGCTAGCTGGTGGACCCAGTGTGGACTATTTCCGGCTTCTAGCACCTGATGAGAAGAATACGTTGGTATTTGTTTCATATCAAGGGGCAAATACGCTAGGCAGTAGAATCCAAAAGGGCTGGAAGGAAGTACGCATGAAGAGCCATGAGGGACAGACGAGGTCGATCCCCGTGAACCTTGAGATCACCACTGTCGAAGGCTTTTCGGGACACTCCGATAGAAAGCAAATACTGAACTTCGTTAAGCGTGTCAGTCCAGTTCCAGAAATTGTGCTAACCTGTCATGGAGAAGCATCCAAGTGCACGAATCTTGCCTCAACAATCCATAAAGCTCTAAACATTGACACAGTTGCGTTGAGGGTCACTGAAACCGTCAAACTGAGATAATGTTGTGTGCTCAGTACTTGACGAACCAAGGTGTCACGATGACGCAGTTATCGTTAACTAGAGCAATATCTGCACTGTAGCTTCGGGTTTCTCCACGAATCCGCTCGATTATGCGTTTCAATTCCAGATGGCTCTGTTCTTTCCTGTCATTCATTCTTGTGATGTCAAGGAGAACTATGTTGCCATTACGGATTTGGTCCACAACATAGGGAACATCATTGAGAGAATCGAGGCGTTTTGATCTAATGAATATGGACTCGAGCTCCGCTAGCCTTTTGCATTCATGAGCAGGCTCTGGACTTTTGCCCTTCACAGCGGGCGAGAATACACCTAGGCCTGCATATGGCGGAATTACCGTCGTTTCATTGTCAGCCTCATTTTTGTTTCGCTTGCGTCTAAACAGGGAACGCACTTTGAATCACCTCGAGTTACGATGCTCCAAACTGTCGTAAGAAGAAAAGACCTAGTATTATGAGGTAGTTCCAACTGCCCAATGTTTATACCTGTCCACTCGGTAATGACGAGCGATTGTGATGAGCGCGCGTGGATTGGAGGATGTTCATCTTGCTACGCTGCAACGTCAGCTTAAGGCGTTGGGAAATCGCTATGCAATGGAGATTCTTGCGGCCCTAAGTCCACAGGCTGGAGAGATTATCCCGACATTGAGGTGGGAAGAAATAGTTGAAGGCATACTTCTTCAGAGAGGAATGTCTAGGCCGACTCTTCAAACAAAGGGAGAGAAGTCACAACAACAAGTCACATGGGAAACAGACCGCAAGAAACTGATCTCGGGGGGCACACTTTACGAGAGTATGACTAAGCTGGCCAATGTTGGGTTTGTGCAAACAGTGGGTGAAAGGGGGAAGAAGCAGCGGAAATTTATGATTACACATCAAGGCAGGCTTGCCCTCGGTGCAGTTGGCAGCATGGGAGGCTCAACAGAAGCCGACACCGAGATTCAGAAGGCTGCCAAGATTCTGCTCAAACACAAGAACTTCATTCGACTGCTCCCAGCTCAAGAAAAGTTCATTCGAGAGGTAGGAGAGGTCAAAGGCAACTTCATGATCCTGATGCCGCCGGGTTCTGGGAAGACCTTCCTCGCAATGATCACCATTCTGATTCGCGTTCAAAGAGGTATTAGGTGTCTGTATCTTAGTCCCTATACATCTCTGAATAGGCAGGTAGTAGATGAATACGGCAAGCTCTTCGAGAATCTGGGATACAAAGTAGTTAGACACGATGGACAGCATAGAGCTGATGATGAAGAGCTGAAAGGCGCAAATCTCATTATTGGTATCTATGAGAGCGTCTTGTCGGCTGTCCTGCTAAATAAGGCATGGATCAATGGTATTGGCCTCGCCGTAATAGATGAACTAACAGAACTGGATTCCTTTGTATCGCATGTTCAGCCTCGTAACTTGGGCACAGACAGAAGCACTAGACTTGATTGCCTGATTACGCTCCTCAGGATAAACATGCAGATACTCACTCTCTCCTCACGATTTGGCGAAACAGGAGAAGTTGCTGGGTGGCTCGATGCAGATATTTTCCGACCTGAGATGCGTCTCACTCCCGACGAGTTCATGGTGATTGGAGAGGAACAAGGTGTTTCGATTGTCAGCAGTGATGGCACTCAAGGATGTCTGGTAACTGCGGATAGATTGATTGATGCCGTGTTCGAACACATGGGTGATGACCCAAACAAGTCAGTTCTCATTGTGGTCGGGTACAGAGAGGGCACAGAGGTGCTTTCGGAGTATCTCGCGGATAAGCATCCGCGTCCGATGGAGGAGCATGTGGTTTCTCGAATTCTCTCCTCAGGTGAGGTCATGCCAAGAGCTCGAAAGCTGGAAGCGACCCTACGCAAAGGAGTAGCATTTCACCATGCAGGCCTCACTGTTGATCTTAGGGAGCGACTTGAGAGGGCGATCCGTAACGGTTCGGTAAAGACCGTGGTTTCAACAACCGGTATCACGTCGGGAGCTAGCTTTCCGTTTGATTGTGTAGTGATCATCTTCGATGGAAGCATGGGGTTCTTGGTTGCACGGTCTAGATATCTTCAGATTGCAGGGAGAATTGGAGAGTATCACTTGGCTCAGTATGGAGGCAGAGTCTACATTGTCTTTGGAGGCCCCTCTTGGCAGTTTTCGAACCCCGAGTCGTTGGAGGATACGCTGCTTCACCGTCCACTTGAGCCCCTGAATTCGGGAATGCTGTATCCAACGCTAGCAGCAAGCTTGATGGAGAGGGTTGCCACTACTAAGAACGTATTCAAGCGAGAAACTGTGAAGTTGAAATTTCTACAATTGGTGGGAGAAACGTTCAGGGCATCAGTAGACAGCGAATACATGGAGAAGATGGAAGAAACGTTTGATGCCCTATTCGCATGGTACCAGAAAGTTGGAGCGATTGAAACGGTTAAGAAAGGGCTTAGATTGACAAAGGAAACTCGTGCAGCAGTTAGGGCCGGTTTCAATATCATCGAATACCACAGAGTCCGGGAATCGCTCCTTAGTCTTGATGAGGGGGTGTTGGAATCGGACCTTGTAGACATCGTGTTGGCTTTCAGCATACCTCAGTCGATAAGGCCTAGAACAGTTCTCCCAGCGGATATCGAATTGCAAATGGCAGGAATCGACAAAGCCAGTGACAGGTATGTAAAACTTGTCCGCGGGCGAAGGGAGTTCAAGAAACAGGCACTGAATGATTGGATTAGCGAGCTCGGAGTGAGCTCTATTATCGATGGAGCAAGTGAAAATGCGAGGACGATAAGCAAAGGAAGAGAACGTGCTTCTGGCAGCGATATCGATGAGGGAGACCTAGCGATGCTTGTCCGCATCTGCAGCAACCTGGCACAGGACCTAAGTCAACTGCTGAAGTCGTTGGGAAGAAGAAAGATTGCGAAAAGAATGGAACTATTCAGCCGACAACTGCGCTACGGAGTCCGACTTGACCTAGCAGATTCGAATCTGATGGAATTGCAGCTGCCTGAGAATGAAGAGGGACCTACACGATTGCTATCAAGAGCAGAAACGCGAATACTGAACGACAGGGGATACAAATCGATAGGCGAGGTAGTCAGGAAGGACATAGACTCATCAAAGAGGGGTCTCGCAAGGAACAGATTCGCTAAGAACTCGGGATTAAACCCTGAACTTGCAAAGGATCTGTACAAAGCTGCACTAAGTCATATCCGAGCAGAAATGGTCAAGGATGACTGAACAGTTCAAATCTTGAATTCCCAAAGCTTGTCACCGACATGGTGTATTGATTGAATCACCTTGCCTGAAACTGCGCTACGGAGTTCTTCACTTGACATCTTGGAAACCCCAACTGCAAGAGGTTTTCCATGCCGCTCATCGACTATGGCGACGATTGATCCCGCCTTTATCCCATCCTCTATGTGAGTGATTCCGGGCCGCATGATGTCTGCGCCATTGACGACAAACTTGACTGCCCCCATGTCGACTGTCACCGTCGGGATCCTCACGACTTCGCTGAGTAGTGCCCGGAGAGTTGGGAAGAGAACTCCATCGGTTTCAAAGAAGATAATCTCACCTTCTACTAAGATGACCCGTGACCCGTCATCCAGTACGCCCTCTTCGAGCTTTGACTTTTCATCCAGCCCAGTTATGCTCGAACTCAGAATATCCTCTATCCGCTCCAGCTCCCTCCTCTGGTCACGTTTCTTCATTGGATGGCGTTTTCTGATACGTTCTATCTTTGGCATTAACCATCCCAAATGACTATATCCTTTTGAAACCTATGGCGCGACCGCGCGAGAGTGGCTGGAAACGTGACTAGGTTGGCTGGTTTCATCGCCACGTTTTTAAGCCAAACCCAGCGACAAGACGAAAGCGTCGAGGGCTCAGAAGCTCCGACTATTGTTCTGTGTTGGTGAAGACTGGTGAACGCAGGTAGACCTATGGAACTGCTCAAGGAATCGATTGGCACTCAGGTGCTCGTTGAGATGAAGGGGCGTAAGAAGGTCAAGGGGAGATTGCTTGGCTATGACCAGCATCTGAACCTCATACTTGAGAACGCCGAGGAGATAACCTTCGACCCGGAAACCAATACAGAATCTGTTGTGGCTATCGAGAATGTGATTGTGAGAGGCGACAACGTCATTATCGTTAGTCCGGCGCCCAAGTCAGGTAAGAAGGAGTAGACTGCTATGGGAAAGGGCACTCCATCCAAAGGCAAGAAGAATAACCCCCACCACATTCGCTGCAGAAGATGCGGCAGACGATCCTACCACGTTAGGCATAAGAAGTGCGCAGCCTGCAACTATGGCGCCTCAGCCAGACTCCGTAAGTTCGCCTGGGCTCACAAGAACGTTCAGGGCACTCGTATTCGTGGTTGAACTCAGGGTCGGTAGATTAGGGCTATCACATGCCATGTTTTCTTTTCCTACTCGGTTTAGTCTATGAAGAAGTCACCGAGTGACACCGTGCCTCCCGCGAAATAGGGAATAAAGACACGGAAACGCTGACCTATGATGGTTAAGACCAAGACCTGTCCAGCTTCATATCTCTGTTCACCGTAGAACCGACCATCCACATCTGTCAGGATGGTTTCACTGGTGAGCTCGTCGGTGGCGAATATTCGGACCTCAACTTCTGAGGCGGGGGTGTAATTGGACCAGTACACGAAACCTTCAACATGGACGTTGTAGCCACGTATGACCAGAGCTGGAGCCGCTGAATACTCGCTGTACATGACTGGAGCGTAGAACAATGGGCTCACTGTCAGGACGATGGCCAGTAGCATCAGGAGGAATACAAGCCCGCGACTAGGCAGTCTAGCCCTCCTGACTACTCGTTTTTTTGGAGGCTGGCATGGAGGGGGTAAAGGCGATCGACCATCTTGTCGATTATGGCAGTAGATATGACAATGCCGATACCAATAGTAATGGTGCCGATAGTGGAAACGCTAACCCACTCGACACCGAGCCAGATGATGATGTCCGTGATAAGCGAGCCAATTCCCCACCAAATGATGATGAGGCCCGCTAGCATTACAAGTCGGAGGGCCAACTTCACACGCCAGTATGCCGTGGTGTATGTGACTTCTTCACCCATCGATGTTACCTCAGGAATCGCCTATGTTGTACTGTAGTTTCTGACGAAAAAAGCCCGTCGTGGTTGTTAAGGCGATGTTAGCATATAAGTATGAAGAGATACGCAGGTTTGTACTGGAACTACTTCCGACCATCCACTAAGACAAATGGGACAGGTTAATCCTCAGATCGCCTTGGGGTTTAATTCGGATAAGGGATGCAGGAAATTCAATCAGATGGTGGCTCTTAGCTCCTCCAAATGATGTAAGGAAGAACGTAATCGTGAAGAACTGGTTATCGAAAAAACCAAGTGCTATTCAAGGAGTACAAATACAACTTGAGGATGAAGGACTACTGGAAAAGAAGTAATGGTGGACCGGACGCCTCTACGCTAAACAGAGGATATTGCGCAGACAGGAATGGAAACCCTTTCTTATTCCGGTGTATTTCGTAGATGGAGAGTTTCAAGTTGCCAGAAGAAGAATCTAAGGATGAAACATCGAGGGAAACTGAAGCAATTGAGAGCGCACATTTCCTGAAGAAAAATCGGGCTTGGCGAGAATCATGGCTAAAGTCGGAAACCGCCATGAATGACGTGATTGCACAGAACCAAGCAAAAGGAGAATCGAATGAAACTATTATTCGAAAGTTGCTTAAAAAATACCTGCCACCTAAATTTGGAATTGTGGAAGGATTCCTAATTGATAGAAATGGTGTCCAGTCAAAGCAAAATGATGTGATAATCTATGATCGCTTCTCTCACCCATACATTGTATTTGAAACTCCTGAAGAATCTAATAAAACTAACAAGTTCATTCCAATTGATTCAGCTGTTGCTACTATTGAGGTTAAGACTACTCTGAAAGACAAAGTAAGAGATGCAATTGACAACATTCATTCTACTAGAACAGAACTTAAGCTAATTCGTCCATTAGTGACGCCCGCAAGTTGGGGTGAGCGTTATTATATTGGATGGCCTACATCCTTCATCTTCGCCTTCAAAAGCGGATGGAAGAATACCAAGTCCATTAAAAAAGCAGTGCGAACCAATATCAAGCGAGCCCAAATCAATCCGAAATCGTTTTTCGACTTGATTTATGTTCATGACAAAGATGTTACCCTTGGTTGGGTATTCGGTTATGAAAGAAGCCAACGACTCGTGCGACCTTGTGACCATTGGGATAAACCATTGCACCTGACAGAGATCATTCTAGATGATGAAACAGGAACAGAAAGACTCGGATTATTACATTTCCTTTCTCAAGTTGTTACGTTTGTAACACGATTCCAAGTGCCACAATTAGATTGGTTGCTACACCACTATGGTCCTCCAGTCAGGATGAAGTACAATACAGATGATGAACCCATCCTCACTTCAATGGACAAATTAGAATAAACTATCAACTACCTTATGCTCGAAATAGGATAGCACTCCACAATTCTTTTAACCGTTCTCTTAGGATTTGCAAACTAACAACATGGGCCGGTAGTTCAGCCTGGTAGAATGCCTCCTTGGCATGGAGGAGGTCGTGAGTTCGAATCTCACCCGGTCCACCATCACTTCTTTTTCAGTAGTCCTTCATCCTCAAGCTGTCTTTGCACTCTTTGAACAGCACCCAGCTTTTTTAGAAGCCAGTTCTTCACGATTCCATTCTTCCTTACATCATTGGGAGGAGCCAAGAGCCACCATCTGATTGCATTTTCTGTATCCTTTGTCTTTGCGACCCATTTTATCGATACTCTACCTGTTCCTTCATACAGCGTGATGCTCTCTGGATAGACTCTCATTTTTATTCCAAGTTTCTCTGCCAAGTCAGATTCATCGTCAATGAGCCTACTTCTATTGCTTGATATCACAGATTCCATTCTCTCAATTGCTTCAGACTTCGATTCATTATCGGATTTCAGGAACGCACTGAGTTGAAGGTGAATGTATCCCCTCTTTTTATCACGTCTACCGTTTTCTCTGATGATGGAGATATCTTGTTCAGACAGTTGTGGCCTTAAGCCATATTTCGCATCTTGAATTCCAGGATTAAGTACAATAGACCTACTCCACTGAAATCCTGTTTCTTCAGTGATAGAGCCATCCTCTGGAATGAGATTCTTGTGATAGGCAATCCAAACATTACGGTTTCCCTTTCGAACGAATCTCGACAGCCGTTCGTTTTTGATAGACTTGTCATCTGTGGCGAATTCCCAAGATATGAAAGCCTTACCAATCGGCCGAGGTAAGAGCATCCGATAGCTTCGTCCCGTCATAGGTTGCAGTCGCAATTCAATATCACCTAGCTTCTGAAGCTGTTCCTGGACTATCTTAATTCGGCTAAGGTCAGCTTCATAGTAATACATTCGGCCATCGCCACCTAGCCAACAGTCGCTATTCACCGCCGCGCCGAATTGGCTTCTAAGAAGCTCAAGTTCCTTTCCGGTGGGAATCTTTGGGTTATAGATTGGACCACGACCCAGTCTTGAAGCCACCTTAACCATCTTGCCATGGAAATCGAGATTGTCAAGCCCAACCACATCACGATAGAGATGAAGCACATCCCCCCTCAAACGTGATTGCCCACGTTCAACTTTAACCTGGGCTGCTGCGACCTCTGAAACCAAGGATTGTATCATTCCGTTGAAATGCCTAATTTCGTGTGATCTGCCATCAGGGAGTTGAAGTTTTCTTCCGAAATCATCTAGCATTTTCACGATGTCAACCCGATTGAAGTAGAAATAATGGTCAGACCAGACATTCAGCATGTCGTTAAGCGTCTTATTCAACTTCCACAGATAAATCCGATTTTCAGCAATCCCAAATCGGAATTCCCAGTTAGTAGAACCTAGCTCAAGTCGTTCTTGAAGGGCGGATTCAACATCTTGGTGCTTGTCTTCGATGATTCGCGTTAGATTCCTAACGTCCTGCTTCTTTAGACCAATCTTGTCAATTTCAATGAAAGATAGACCAGCTTTGCCTTCAGCTATCATTCCGGCCATCTCTACAGCTGCATCTGTTAGCCTTCCAGCTTTGAGATCCCCTTCTCCTATCTTGGAGAGCTTGTCATAAATGTGAGTCGCATCTACGGGCGAAATCGGATTGATTGATGATTCTCTAGGAGATGGTGTCTTCTCTCTCTTCTCTGAAACCTGCTTGTCCAAAGCCCTAAGGTGTGACTCCAGATTGGATTCCGCCCACTTCTCTACAATCCTTCGTTCTTCCATTCTACGTAGAGAAGATACTAGAGCTGATTCCGCTAACTTCTTGAATACGCCAATTCTTTTTTGGGGGACATTGTGAATCTTTGCTAGTTCCGTTGTCTTTTCGCGACTAAATCTGACTTCGAAGTACACCGTTGCCATCCGATAATCTTCTTTGAAGCCTTTCCATTGTTGTCGATTGTCATGTTTGCCAAGTAATTTGTCTACATCCTTCATACCTTCTATTTTGACTTCTGGGGGGTGGCCAACATCTCTTTCATATGCAAGATGCAGCTCCTTCCTCTCAATGAATGATAGAAGTTTTGGAGTATGTCTTCGACGGCTTTCGTCTGATTCAAAATACTGTCTTATCCTGCCATACTCTTTCTCGAAGTTCTCTCTATAGCGGAATTCCGGGTATCTCTTGAGTGCTCGATTGAAGTCTTCCATTGAACGAATTACTCTGACTTGTCCAACATCTTTCTCTCTCTTGGTCATCTTGGATTCAGGTCGTTCCGTTCTCGACCTGCGATGATGCCGCTCCTTTGAATCCCTCCGAGTTTCCGATGCCGTTCTGTTTTTCTTAGCATCTGAACCTGAAGGTCTAGACCGCTTTTCCTGTGCGGATTCAACGCCAGAGGTTGACTCTCGCTTGGCTTTCTTGGTCGGTTTGCTTTGCTCCTCTCGATCGTGGGAATCCTTGTTTTTTTCACTCGAGCTATCGTCACTCTTGCGAGCAACTGAGAATCTGAAGGCTTCAGCAATGGTTCGTAACAAGCCCTTCCCTGAGTCCTTCACTTCGGAAGCAGAAAACCTGCTTGAACGTTTCTTATTTCCGGTGGGAAACATATGCTTCCACTCACGTTCAATCCATTCATCGAACTTCTTCCTATCGACCAAGTACGCATCTGACACGATAGGCTTGTGGTCTTTGGGAAGGTCACCGTGAAGGTGCTTCTTCTCTCTCTTCTTCAGTTTCTGTTTTCTTTGGAACTCCTGAGCAGCTTCTGTTAATTTAGATGCTAGCTCCCTCCTAAGCTGCGCCTTGGTCTTTGATTCAATCCCTTTGAATCGGGAACCCACTCAAACCCCTCCGCTCTCGGGCGGAGTCAAGCCCGATTGCAGGTTATCACCCACTAGCTTAGCCACCAAGTCACGGTCTGGAGGGTTGGAGGGCGCTCCAAGAACCTCTACTGATCGTTTCAAGAGCACCCACGCGAACTCAATCGGGTTCAGGTTCGGAACCTGAAGGCTGGCCGCGTAGAAGGCGATTACCTCTTCGACTCGGTGTGCTGTGTCGTCCTGGCCCTTGACACCTATTGATGCGAGATACAGTCTGCGAAAATCATCATCCTGAACCACATCTTCCACCAGAAGTGCTAGTTGGACTATGTCATCTCTGTTGGTTCCGGATTCAAGTTGTGGTGCTCTTGGTGTTATGGCAAAATCTAGATGTGTATCATAGAATAGTTTCATTCTTCTTCTTACATCATCATCTGTCCAATTCTGTTTCATGTCGGGGTGAAACTCAGGGTCATGGAACACCTTTACCTTGGTCGGAACATCGTCAGAAGGCAAACGTAGAACAATCTCTCCGTTCTTCAGAACGCCTATGTGCCGTGCCTGCTCTGGAGTACAACCTGTTTCCCGACCAAGCAAGTCCCAATCCTCTGGACTCGTAAGACGATGTACAATCTTAGTGTTGCAGGTCTTGAGAGCATCACGCGATAGACGCGCAGGGTTCTGGTCAGCTATCACAAGCCCAAGTCCCGAACTTCTAGCCTCTGCAATTAGGTTCAACAGCTGGTCAAGAACTTGCCTTCTTGAGACTGCGCCCTCACTCATGTCCGCAATTCTGGGCAGTTCTTCAAGGAAGCTATGCGCCTCGTCGATTACAAGCAGATTGCGGAGCTTATTCGCGGGACCAAGCTTGTCGAAGAATTCGTAAACACGAATGATAAGGAGACTAAGCATAAGGGCTTTGAAGCTAGGGTCACCAATGTGCTTCAGCTCGATGATGGTTGGCTTTGAGAGCAGCTCATCGATTGGTAAGTTCCTTTCAGCGTTGAGAATTGCCGCGCGCGATTGGTCACAGAGATCCTGAGCTCTGGCCACAATTGCTCCTTCGAAGTCTTTCTTGAGTTCCGCACCATATCTGAGGTTTCGTGAATAGGTTTCTGCTTCCTCTAGAAACATGTCCAGCGTGATGGTTTTTCCCGGACGATTGTTGAGCAAATCCCATCCATTATGCTTGTACGTCCGATTTATCACCTTGCGCAAATGGTTAGCAAGAATGCCGTAGAGTGGCCATGCAGCCAAGAAACATGAGTAGAGCAAGTCAATGTGAAGTTGAACTGGCACGTTCGCGTCAATCAGAAACGGATTATGGCGGTAGGGAGCCACATCCTCCCGGCCCACCGTGAAGATGCGCATCTCAGGAATGGCACCCATGAGAATGCGTGCATCGGCTTTCACCGGCTCAATCAACAGACTAGGAATTCCGTTCCTCCAGGCGTCGATGACAATCCTGTTCTTTGTAGTGCTCTTTCCTGACCCTGACATTCCTACGATGGCCGTGTGGAGTCTAAGTTGCTCCATCTCGATGAGCTTCGTTCGTGACTTGTCAACAGTGTTGTGACGGAATACATGACCGAGAGCGATATGGTCAGTTTGGAATTCTAGGGTCTCTGATGTCGGTTGTGTTGTTTTGCTACCAGATGTTGAAAATGATGCTGGGCTGCCTACTCTTGTCCCCACTTCGACACTGGGGGTTTCAACCAATGAAACCGCTTCTTTCGGCAGCAGTTCAGTTGTCATCCTCCTCCTTTCTAGCATGAGCGTCTTCCGAATCACTTCTTGGGCAATCTTACCTGAGAGAAACCTGACCTTCATCCTGGCGTTTCTGTGGCTGGATGAGAGTGCTGCAAGCAATGCGTTCACAGCAGTTCTCAGCTTCTCTTCCGAATCCGGTCGATCCCAGAATGCCAATGTGACTTGACATTTCAGAATGCGATTCGAGATTGATCTCTCATAGTTTCTCTCAAGATGTTTGAGGCTCATCTTGGCGTTTACATCAGCCTGTGTTGCAGTTTCTTGACCCCCCAGCCAAGTCTGAGTCGTTTTTTGCCTCTGGGAGCCCTCCAAAGCAGACCTGTAGCGCTTCTTTGCAAGAATTCGTTTAACCCTACTTGGCCCCGCAGGAACCATCCAGACTTGGTATAATGAATTACCTTTGAAGTTGACCATAATCTCTGTCATTGCCTGCAATGCTTGGACAGCTGGCTGGGGAACTCCGGTCAATAACGCAGCATTCGCTTGTCCAGCCACCAAAGGGCACCCAACTTCGGATAAGGACTGGACCACGAACTCAGGGAAGTGCGCTGCAAAGCTCTCCTTGATGGCTTCCATATTCGACCTAGTACCTCTTGTAACGTAGAGCAGTCGAGCATTCCCTCCTAACCCTTGAATCCTGAATCCAGTTGGGACATCCGTGTGTGAAAGAGAACTTAGGAATCTCTCAAGCTTGACATGTGTCGGACTGGAGGCTTTTTTCTCAAGATGCTTCATGGCATGCTCGAAGTAGGACCTAGGAATCTCAGTAATCTCGATCGCATACACCTGATTCTTGTAGTTCTTTTCCAAGATGGTCTACCGTAGGTTGGTCTGGAGCTGTCCTAAAGAACACCACAAAGGGCGACTTGAACGTGCAGAACTTGTGAATCGCTGCCGTGCGCGATCTCCCAGGATGATGCCCTGCATGCGACAAGGGCCCATTCCAATCTATCAACAACTAACACGAGTTCAAATAGAATCCAAATTCACAGAAAGGTCAGGAACGCTTGAACCACAGAATCACAATGATTATAGCTGTGATTGACAAACCGCCGATAACCAATAGCAGAATAAAGTCGCTGGAATCAATTTCGGGTTCACACCAAGGATAGTACATCAATGGATGTTCATCCTGAATATTTCCATATAGGTCAAAATAGGGAGTATCCCCAATACCATCACCATCTTCATCTATTCCATCATAGTTGGAGTAATAATTGTAGTCAAAGAAAGCCAATTTAGACTCGTCATAAGCAGGATGGAATTCATGACTTGTGAAAGAATTGCCCACAACTGAGATGTTTAAACTGCCTTTGATGCTAATGCAGACCCCTTTTGCAATTCCAGTATTATTTGTAAAGAGAAGATTCTGTGAATCACTTATCATGAAATTGCTTCCACGTGTCATGGCTCCTTCTTCACCATCATCCCAGTAGTAATCGTTGTTAAAGGCAGTATTATTCATAATGGTGCCAGACATACAACCTGATATCAAAATGCCAAGCTTGTCACCGGTACAGGTATTGTTGACAACGGTAATGTCATTGTAGATTCCGGAATAGGATTTTAGGATGTCTAAGGCTGGTGAATAGTCATGTCCATGCTTGGTGACATCTATGCCAAAGCTGTTACCACTACAGATATTATTCGAGATTGTCACATGACTTGAAATGGCAGATATGATGGGGTCATCGGCCACTCCAGAGAAGTCATTATCCTTAATCATCGTGTTGTTCGACATGAGCATATAGATGCCGACTCCATTTTCAATAAATCCACTATTCTCAACTATTCCATGTGTACTATTGAAAAGCTTAACACCTGTACTGGCATGACTTCCTCCAACCCATTCATCGCCATAATGACTCAGAAAGCAGCTTCTTACGGTGAAGCTTGCTCTAGTATTTCGAAGTTCCATACAATGACCGCCTCTGGCGACATCTATGGAAAGGGCTTCAATCACAAACGGGTCTTCAGGAGTCCCACTGCCAGGCCAACCTTGTGTTTCGAAGTCATCATCGGATGTTATTAAGATTGGATCGTGAGGCGTATAATCGGCGGTTAGACTCATGCCTGTGGTTCCATACTTGTCTATTGCTAGACGTGGCTCCGAAGCAAATGGAAACATTACAAACAGGTAGACCAAAACAAGAAGTGCCTTATGAGCCACATTTATTCCCCTCACGCTTGTCTACATGAGCTTGTTCCTTTATCACCCTTGTCGGTACCCAGTTCTACATAAGCAAAGCAGGCTAGCACCGAAACTCTGTAGATTCCAGCTATTCACTGACCTTAGCTCCTTCCTACAGAAGGTTCCACAAGTCGTTTATCATCGGCATGATAACAGGCGCAAACAATTTGGAGTGCATTTCGACCTTATCTAGGACGGATTCTGCATCGTCATCATCCTTTTGGCTCTGGAGGAGGCAGAGTCCGAATAGTGCTAAAGCAGCCTTGAACTGCTCACACATGAGCAATTGGCTCTCTTCCTCGCACGCCTTGATTTCATTGATTCGTTTTCCGACTTTTTTTGATTAACCCTTTAATCTGTTCAGTAATTTCACCAAATACGGACTCAACATCTGGATGTTTATTTAGGTAAATGGAAAACAATTTAGAGAAAGCAGAGGTTGTCTGTAATTCTAATGTCGATGAAAGATAGAGAATTAGGACTGTACTGCAGGTTAGATTGAAAAGACGTGAATACTCTTGGAAGGCATTCAAATCGATATCCCAACCTAGCAATAAATTGATGTTTCCGGCGCTAGTCCCACTTTGGACATAAGTCGATTCAAATAGAGAGTGTGTGTAAGTAGAGAACTCGTTGAAAAATCCTCTATATAGAAGATTCATTGTTTCGTCAGCTGAATGGCCCACAAGTTTCCATTCAGCGATTTGCCTAGTCATTTCTCTAAAAGTGGGCAAAATCAAAGGCGGCTGCGATTCTGAAGCGATTCCTGCAATTTGAGATTCCAGCCTTAATGGCACTTCGCTTTTATCCTCAATGCTATCAATAGCTTCTTTAACAAGATCCTGGAACCTGTGGTTGTTTCGTCCAATTGTTTTATGCTTCACAATATGAGCGATTTCTCGATAATGGTTCTGAGACAGAAAATAGTA
Source organism: Candidatus Thorarchaeota archaeon (assembly GCA_030612365.1). GTDB lineage: Archaea > Asgardarchaeota > Thorarchaeia > Thorarchaeales > Thorarchaeaceae > WTCK01. The sequence continues at coordinate 27,703 of JAUWOA010000001.1, read as the reverse complement.
GAATACTCCAGTCACAATGCTTTCCAAAGCAGAACGCAATAGATTGAATGCACTTGATGTTCTTCCTTGAAATCCTAGAGTCATTGAGTCCTGCAGTATATTCAGAGTTTCCTGTAATCTAAACCGGATTCCGATCCATTTCTTTACATATTGCCAATGAAGATCTTGATCCTTCTGATGATAAGGTTGAGAAGAGAAAGTGACTATTCCCGTGATTCCGAAAGTGTGCCAATAGGATTTAGCGATATAATCACAATCTTCTTCTGCCGAATTCAGCAGGTGCTTTTGCCTTTTGCTGGCTATGCGGGATATATAATTGAGATACTTTTCGATGCTTCCATCATATACGGGCATGTTTTCATCATCTGACATGAGTTTCCTCTCCCATTGTGTTTCAGTTGTCTACCAGATTCTGTGGAGTTCGATATTAGGTTTCTTTTCAATTACAAAATCGCCTTATGACTGACAATAAGCTATCATTATCAACCATTCTCATTATTCATGAGGTTCGATTTTATAATCACAATAACACTAATTTGCCATGAATCTTCCAAAACCAGCAGAGGGGAGTCAGTCTGTAATAGCCATACCTGAAATTGGGAGTCTAGGAGTTGTGATGATGCTTGGTGAAATGCAGGTTCAAGTTTGATTTCCTTTTTCCAGCTTATGCATCGATTCAACCTGTAAATCCATTCGCTCCTACGAACCGTAGGGAGGAGAAGAAATTCTGGGATGCTGAACGGAGGAAAACAATGTATATTGTCAAGTATCCAGAATGGGCACTTCGCGAAGTAGTTAATGCGGACCTTATTGATTTACGTGAACTCGTATGAAACCGTATCAGCTAACGAAATTCACACGAAGAAATAGCAGCATTCTGAATCTGTCCAACTCCCCATTTTCCTAAGTATGACACAAAACCGAAATTAGCATAGTTGGACTGTGGAAAATGTCCAAGAAATTATATGACTCAGGGAATTACCATCCTAATTCATCTTCGTGAGCATATCGATTTCTGATGAATGCAAGTTCTTTCAATGTTTCAACTAGATAAGCGAATACTGGTATTGCTCCATTAACATTGAATTTCAAATCCTTGACCAATCTGATAATAATAATGCACTCAATTTCGTTATTTGTCCCTAATACAGGATGGCCTAGTATTTGTTTTGCGTTCAGCGTAATTGCATTAGCTTGAGTTTTATCCAGTCCGAATGCTTGTGCAACAGAGTCTAAGTCTGATTTGTCAACATCAATTACTACCGTCGATTGAGTATGGAAAAGGATAGATTTTTCAAACTGAATATCACGATCGCGCATATTATTGAAGAAATCAGAGGAACTGATACGAAGGTTCCATTTCTTATCCACCCCCAACTTACACCATACACCAAGATCTGTTTCTTTCCAATCAGAGCCAAATATCATCTGCAGGGCAGCAATGGTTGCGGATTTGCTGAAGCTATAAGGCGCCTTCTTCTCAACTGGAAGACGAGTGAGACGGGAAGCAAAATCTATCCGGAGATTCAAACTCATAAGCTGTTTTGAGAGTGCATATAGGATAAAGATGGTTCCACCAACAATCAAAGATGATAATGCGAAGTCAAATGGAATCTCCTCCATTTGAAGATAGAGCTCAGCAAGAAAGACAATGACTGAAGTGATGATAAGCATATGCAAAATCGACTTGAATCGATTCCTGAGTATGTGTATTCTATTTCGAAAAAAGCGTAACGCGATCGCGGTTCCGATAATCACTAGAATAGAGAGGATAGCGGCAGGCGACATCAATACTTGTTGATATTCTAGGAGAGATGGGGTCAAAAGTAAAACCAACATGCTAGCTACTAAATAGAACAGCCTTAGTACATACTTGAGCGGTCTAGAAGTCACATCAAATAAATGAACAGAAGATACGACGGAATCTTCTGTTGTAAGATTTGAGAGAACTACTTCGATATTTCCAATATACAGTTCTCTTTTAACAATACTATCACGTAACCATTGAAATGTGGCAATTGTAAAAACTACAAAACTCAGTGCCATGATCAATGCGAAGTCCTTTGCTATGGCTGGGAGTTCAGTATTCATGTTAAGAGATGCTAAATATACATTGAGAGAGATTGCAACTACTGAAAAACAGAGTGCTGAGATTTGCCACATACTTGACGTATAGGTACGTATGTCAGACCAAGCCTCACGCAATTGCCCTATTGCTACACTAGGGTTGGAATTGGTCAATAATACACCCCCTCAACAAGCCCGATATAATGAATTCTAGATAATTAATATTCCGAATCTCGACCGGCCCACCATTACTTCATTGTTTCTATAGAAGTCCATATGAAATATATAAGAGTTAGTTCGTCTCATTTGTTTGTGGGAGGAAGTAGTTGGTGATACATTATAGGAAACTAGATGAGATAGTCAAGAAATTTCGAACTCCGGGATATGATCGAGGTCCTGAGATTAAGGGAATGAGCTATGAGGACTACAGGGTGGGTTGGTGGAACACTCGTATTGGAAACCTAGGCGGCTATCTACAGGAAAATCATCTGAACACACTCACTGTGTCAGAAGCACTTGAACTATACAAAGAAGTTCGTACGGCGAAAATGAAGAGAATGCATACAACAAGTTTCCAGAAAAATGGAATCATACAGATTAGGAAATCATTGAAATATCTGATTTATGACAATGCCGATTCGGTAGCAACCAGAATAGGTATTTTTCTCAAGAATCGATCTCCATACAGATTAAAAGGAACAGGTCATGATTTCGCTTCTACGATGCTCTTTGTGGCCAAACCTCTGGAGTATCCAATTTGGAATTCTGTAAGTGTTAATGGTCTGATGAAGCTTGGACTACTACAAGGTAAGTGGAAATACACATCATCCCAATGGAAATACGCTCGCATCATACAAGTAGTCAAGACGATATTCACACGATATGGTTTCACAGATCTTGGATTCGTTGATGAACTTCTATATCGAGTAAATCAAGGAAAGATTAGGATTCAGGGCGGATTACGATTGCAGCCCCTGACTCGAAAGAAAGATAATCGACCTCCTCTGGTACGTCCAAAGAAAGGGGAAATTCCAAAAAAGATCGTATTCATGCGCGAAGAAATCGAGCGTGATTCAAGAGTAAAAAGACGAGTCAGAAATCTTGAAAATGCCACATGCCAAATTTGTGGCATTCCGATTGCTACTCCTGAAGGTAGGTATTACTGTCATATACATCATATTATTCCTCCAAAAGCTGACCCATCGCGCAATCTCGATTATGATGGGAACACTCTATGTCTTTGCCCTAATCATCATGCTGAGATGCACCTTGGTATATTCTATATCGACCCAATGACCTTGAAAATAATACATAACAATAAATCACACACACTACATGGATTGGAAATTCGCTGGAATCATAATATAGAACCGGAGTCACTGAATTATCATAAAGAAAAGAATTGCAAATGGGCAATCTGATGCTAAGGATGGCTTGGAGGAGATCCCGAATTCTAGTTTCGCCTGACTACTGCTTCTTCTAATTGCATTCCATCATATCACCACTCTGGGTCTTCAGGCCATTTTTCATCATGCTCTTCTGCTTCTATCCGTCCCTTCTCAAAGATGTAGCCAATCTCGGGTGTGAGCTTGAAGAACATCTTTAGCTCTCTTATGGCAAGGGCAACTTCATTCAATGCAGCTTCAATGGCAGTTGGTTGCATCAATGGATTGATGATTTCAAGTCCTTTACGTCCTCGTTTGATATCTGTATACATGTAGATAGACCGAGTTCTGGTTGCGGCATCCCCCATACTTGCAAAACGCTTTCTCAAATCTTCACCAACCTTCTTTTGGTACCGCCTAGCCGCAGTAAGAATTGCAAATGTCGTGCTGCTCTTGAGGGAGTGTTTCTTGAATATGCTTCCTCGATTCGCAAAATCTACATCAGGATGATTGAAGGGCATTACACTGTTTACAACTAGCCAGCACATGAAGGACTTACCAACTTCCTCGTAAGCAAAGATTGTTAGAGCCTGAGCATGACAACTACTTCCGTGCTTGGCAATCAGTCCAGCTTCCTTTAGCCACATCTCAGCATTTCGAAGACTTGCCTTCATACATTTAGCATACGCTTCTCTCTTGTCCAAGGTACTCACCCAATTCTGTTGTTATCATAATTATCACTAATGATGATATCCTTTTAATCAACCATCTAGCTTGGCATGAACTCAATTGATGCTGTAAGACAAATGATGAATACAGCAATAGCAGAATACGCACCAAAACGTATGATAGATTGATATTGCATTGCTGGCATCATGATGCAGTGGGTAGACCACGATGATTGGTACTGGTAGGGGTTAGGAAACGATCTACGGGGCTTATCTACCGGTCCGTTGGTTGCATGTGTGAGCGATTTGCAGTGCTGGATGATATGGCCAAAAGAATTGTGGCGTGTTATTACAGCGAGAAATACATTGTCAGTGGTGAGATCAGATGTCAGAGGATTTGGATGAAGTTGTAAAAGGAATAATTCAACAATGTAGAGAGAGTGAAAATCTGGACTTTAAGGTAACCTTGAACCTATCAAAGGAGTCCGAAAAAAAGGAATTGGCGAAGGATATAGCTGCAATGGCAAACACTTTCGGTGGTCGGATTCTAGTTGGTGTTAGAAATGGGGATTGCGAAGTGATTGGTATTGATAAGAAAGCGTTCAATTCTTCTATCATTCATCAAATCTCAAACTCTCGAGTTTTCCCACCTATACATCTAGCCATAAACTTCGTGGATATTGAAACCAAAGTAATCGCGGTTCTATCGATTCCCAAAACTGGATATGTTCACGAACTTCAACAAGGACGTGTTCCGGTAAGAAGAGGTGAAACTACTCAGTACGCCAAAGTGAAACAGATTTTTGAAATGGAATTAATAGCTAATAAACAGTCTCAGGAGCGTATTAGAAAGGCTCAGATTGAGGACTCGAGTGAAGTTTCTCTACCTATTTCTAGTGGTTCACTCTTGCTTAACCAGCAAACCAGGCAAGTTGAAAAACTCCTTTACCGTTATTCCAAAAACCTACTGGGTAAACAGACTTCTCTATTTTCAAAAGAGAAAAGGGAGATGTCCTTTCTGAATTTGAAACGATACGAGAAATTTTGTAGAGCGTTTTTGGCAGCTAGTGAAATAACGACTAGTAAGCAACTGGAATTGGATCGAAAGATACTGGACAGTATTGCATTTCGGTCTTATGGAATATTGGCTGAATTATTAGTTAGTGAATTTCAGAGTGGTAAGACCATCTCTGAAAAAATGAAAAAGAAACCAATAGAACTCCATTTGAAGGTTAATCCCATGGCATTCAGAATGTATATTGAAGGGATGGATAAGAAATACCATGATGATTTCTTCCAATGGGCCCGTAAATATGCTGATTACAAAAGCGAATCATTTGATCGAGAAATAATGGATGCGTTTCACAGTAAGAATCTTTCAGAAGTCATTGAATGGATTTTCGATAACTTCGATAACCCAAATGAAGTATTGAATCGTGGGTCCTATTTGCTCTCACTAAACACCCAAATGAACAATCGCTCGATAGAGGCAATGGAACATGATAAGAATTGGGTTTGGAAAATTCCGTTGGCTCTCATGAGGAAAAATGTACATACTTTGCAGAAAGACTCGAGAAAACATAGAGCTTAATGCGGCGCACTTTCTTGATGTAACAGGAGATTTGCTGATAAGGTAGAAAGAGTGGAGTGTCGGAGTGATTGAGCATAGAAGAGATGCTAGGTTATCCGGAGCCCAGAAGTCCAGTTGAAAAGATAGCTTGGTTGTTGTGGACAATAACTGCCTCTTCAAAGATTACATTGGAGGTCCCGAGTTCGAATCTCGCCCGGTCCACAAGCATCATGTTGTACCAGAAAGACAAATACCCCTAAGAGCGTTCATAGAAATATGACTCGCTACTGGGTTATTGCTCCGTATGCTTCTCGGAATTGGAGAGTGTTCAACCATGTCTGGAATTATGATTTGAAACACGGAACGATAGCGGTTGGTTGGACATCCTTGGGTGATATTGGAGATATTGAAAAGGATGATCTCTGGGAAAGGGTAGCAGAATGGAGAGAGGACTATCCTGATATTGTGGGACAAAACGCAGTATCGTTAGATACCAACGCGATATGGAACTTCCATCACAAAATCAAACTTGGTGATAAAATCCTAGCTAGAAAGGGAAGAATGATTCTATTAGCTGTAGGAACTGTAGTTGGTGAAGCTTATTTCGATTTGGAAAAGGGAAAGGAGCGAGTTGGTGACCATGGTGCAACTCCGTATCCACGCTTCATCGATGTTGAATGGGAGGAACTGAATGTGGAGTTCGGAAGTATCACGTTCGGAATGAATACTTTAACTGGATTCTTTGATGAGGATTACTACCAGAATCTTGTAAAAGACATCGAGGAGGAAGAAGGAACTTCAGACATCGTCGGCTTCCGCTTAGAAACGCATCTTGAAGATTTCGTAGTGAAGAATATGGATATAATATTTAATGGAGAATACAAGGTCTTCATTGATGCTGATGGGCGCATAGGTCAGCAGTACCCGGTCTATGGGGAATCTAGTAGGCCTATAGGATACATAGACATCCTTGCAAAGAGAGGAGAGGATGAATCATATCTTGTTATTGAACTTAAGAAGAGACAAAGCCCCGATGAAACAGTTGGTCAGGTTTTACGGTATATGGGTTGGGTCAGAGAAAACCTAGATGACAACGTGAAAGGCTTGATTCTCTGTACAGAGAGTGATGAAAGAATGGATCACGCAGTTTCGGTGGTTAGTGATCTTGTTAGTATCAAATACTATGAGGTTTCATTCTCACTTCATGATGAACCTCCTGATTAGAGGAATTGGGCTTTAATTTGAAGGAACTCGCGAGTTCGAATCTCGCCCGGTCCACCACTTCACGACCCATAGATTCCTGTTTTACATGGGTATGTGAAATTAGCCACTATCTTTAACCAAGAAGATGATGTGCAGAATTCTTGGTTTCAACATCTCGCTACGAAATTGAAATCTTTCTTCACAGGTGATGCACCAGAAGAAGATGAGAGAGGTGGTCTACCACTTCTTGCTGACCACCGAACTTGTGATACACTATGTTTCAATCTGTTTAAGGAATTCGACTAGTGAATCGAGGTCTGAATGTTTTGAAATCGCATCAGACCAATCAAAATCCTTCAAGATTTCTTGAAGCTTTGGATTTGGAAGTTTTAAACTTAAATTCAACCAAGTCCAGATTGAGGGATTTGGAACTGCAAGGTGCAATCTGTTCTTACCGGGACCTGTTGCATTTTTCAATTTATCTTGAAAGCGGTCAACGAACTCAATTGAATCAGCATCACGGTCCATTACTACAAGACAATAAGCATTTGGATTAGAGAATAGAATTGTAGCATAAATCGGAGCTTGAGTTAATACATTGGCTTTTCCTTCGGATGGAATTATCACAGGCTTGTACTTAGTTTTATCAAATATGAAATTGAATAGAGAAGTTAGAATAGTGACAGCATAATACCCCTCAACTATGGCAAATAAGCTTAGATCATCGGTGTGTTTTCTTAATATACGCGCTTTGCTAATTGTAGACCAAGGGAGGTATATATCCCCCTTTGTTCCCGCAGCAATGGTCTTTTTCTCCAGCAATTTTTTGAATGATATTTCCCCCTCAATAATCGCTTCAAGATCGGTTCTGTCAAAAAGGAGCACATTGAGAGTTTTACCAGCTATTACAGTAGGTACACAATTATCTGAATATCCGTTAATTGACCAAAATACGCCAAGGGTTCCAGCGATTTTTCCTTCAATTTTACCACGAAAAGCATAAACTGCGCTAGCAGGTTCGGGATCCTTTCTCCATCTTGCTTCGATTAAATATGTTCGTCCATAAAGAAAGATAGCTCCATCAACCTCTTCACTTCTTGGTCTGTATCTGCCTTTGAAATCAATATCTTCATTATCGAATATTCGAGTAAGGAATTCTTCGAATCTAAGACCGCGAGTTCGAGGGTCCTCAATTGCCTCAATGCGTTTAAAATCAGATTTTAAGTCGTGAAGCAAACACTGCCACTCCAATCATGTACGAATTTCTCTAGTAATTGAACGTACCGATATAGAAATTCAGAGTGTAGTATCCCTGTATTTCGCGAGTAAGGAAGCAATTGTTCTCATTTGCGTCTAGATAGTTTGGAGCAATCGTTAAAGGGTTGGAATGAGCAGCTGAATCAGGCATCTCAATGCTTTTGGATGAGAATGAATGATGTCTGAGAGAAATCTGTGCTAGTCTGAATCCACGATAGTACAGGACTGAAGACCTGAAAGCGTGGGAATATCTTTGACTGACCTCTCAACAGGCAAACGAGTAAGGCTGCGTAAGAGAATGGCGATGCACCCAGATGTAAGATATGTACATGCTGACGATTTGGGCTATGGATTGATTTGTTTCCTTTGGACAACTTCTGATGGACATGATAATGAAGCCTGGATTCATCAATGTCTGGAATACATTTTTGGTTCATTGATTAGACCTACTGGGCAACCAGATCGATATGAGGGTGAATATCGTACGCCATTTGGTTTCAAATTCAGATTCATAGCATGCTACCAAGTTCCTTAGGAATCTATGACTTACTCTGGCACTTGCGACGCACTCCGCGTGCATCCAAAATGGAAGAGATCCCGAGTTCGAATCTCGCCCGATTCACCGTTTCTCCTCTTTTTCTTTTCGAGCAGTTAACCAAAGATTGCAGTGTCGTACAATGAAATCCTTTAACCAAGCACAGACCCAATTACAGCAATGTGAGTCAGATGAATGAAAGCGTAGATGAGTTTAACGATTTGAAATGGATTGTCACAGAAGAGATGAAAAGAGCATCCGCTGGTGTTTCTGAGTCTTTGGACATCTGCAGGACTATGGATGTTCTCGATTTCAATCCAGTCCGCAACCTAGCCGCTGTACAGGATGCTCTCATCTTGAAGCAGGAGGATAGAAGCCCTCTCTACAGAGTGAGTACTGCGTTCCTGATTCTCATCTGGGAGGCAACTCAGACCATGAAGGTTTCACTTCAGAATGCCCTTGGCTTCAGGTACTCTATAGCTACATTGCTTCTGCGTATTGTCTTGGAGAACATGATCAGAGGTGCATTCTTCGACTCGATAGCCAAGGAGCAGTTCAGAAACGAATACAACATAAAGGACCAAAAGCTTAGGATTGGTCATGATGGCGATGAGAAAGTAGGGTTCCTCGATGTTTTGAAAAGAGAGATAAAATCAGAGCCCGCATTGGTGCGACATCTGGAACAAGGTTCCGCCATCATCTTTGATATCACAAACAAGTATCAAATCCACCAGCGACATTACAGGCTCATCCCTAGAGTGAGTGAAATGGTTACCCAGCTCGACAACTGGGGATTCACAAACCCAATACCGATAAATGAATTACGCAGTATCTACGGGCATCTATCCAAATCTGTTCACAGCGTGCCCTCAGAAACCGACCTAGGTCGGGGTATGCTTCATGGAAGAAATCTCTTTGAGAAACCGGCATTGATGGAGAATGAACTGAGGAGGTATCTCGCGCTTCTCTCCAAGGTCGTTGACATAGGTATGGTTCTCTCGTTCAATATCCTTGGACAGCATTTGCAGCAGGACAATCTGAAAAGGGCGACACTTGCACTGACAGCAGACTATGAGATGGTGCTCTTTGATTACTCTTGGTTTGTCAACCTCATCGATTCTCACCTCTGATTAGAGATTTCAAAGCTGTCTTGAAGGGTTGGCAGTTCAGAACGCCTTATTGTCCGGTTCCGCTTGACAGCGACGAAATATGAAGGAGTAGTCTATCGGGCGGATCTACTGGCCCTTTGCACAACAAGTGCGATTTGTGTTGCATGCTGGATGGAACGGTTAAAGGAATTGTGGAGTGAATCTGATTATTCAATTGATTGCCGAAATATATTTGAACGGGTTCAATCCAGAAAGGGAAATCAGTGGACCTGATTATTAGCTGCTAGGGGATTCAGTTTGAAGAGAAACTACATAGATGTGGTTCTACACCTTGACAAGTGGTTATCCACGCTAATCAAAGAGATAAACAGCGAAGAGTATGAATCAATTACATACTACCGATACTATTGGTCGCTTCGAAATAGTGTTGGAAGTTATCTAGATTTCTTAACTAGAGTGGATGAAGGATTCGAGCATACAAAAGATCCAATCCATAAATGGGCTCCTAAAACACCTCATTATAGGGGATTACTACAAGAAATTCTAGGTGAAATTGAAGAAGAATACTCAAAGATTACTTCATTTAAACTTGAGCAGCTTAAGGTATGTACGTCTGAAGAATCCGAGAGGATTAACGAATCTTTCCATTGCCTTATGGAAGGATGTTGTTGGTCTGCAGTAATTAATTCCGCTGTTGCCTTAGAGAGTCGATTATTCCTCATTCTAAAAAGACGAAGCAAGAAAACACTAGAATCCATAAATCCGAGATTGAGATTCACTCTTGGGCAGCTGGCGGATGCATATCTGAAAAATAAAAGTGCTTTTAAGAATTGCATTCCTCCATACTACGAGCACCTCCTCAAATTGGTCAATCAGTATCGTATCTTCTCCGCTCATCCTAAGCGGTTCAATGTAGACAGGAAAACAGCTGATGGCATATTCAACTTTACATTAGATTTTCTACTAGATAAGGAATGTGAGCCACCAAAGAAGAAAGGCCGAAAGAAAAAATCACCGTAGTACGAGTTCGAACCCCCGGTCCACCACTCCTTCATTGTTATTCACTTGTGTGCGTCTGCTTGCATGCGTTACGATGTTCACGTTCAATAATCTGGACCCATCGAGAGTTACCAGATGAAAGATCCCATGTGGAGTCGACGGCTAGAGAACTCAGCAGAACCCACGACAGCAACATAAGCTTGGGATTATCTCTAAGGAGCTGTATCTGAGTGCTTCGCATTTCATTCTCCAGCGTAAGGCGATCAAGCAATCTGAGAGATTCTTCGAGCAAACCTCTATCATGTGTCGGAATCTCTTCTGTTTCTTGGTAATTCCTAAATTTCATAGCCCATTCTAGTACTGCCTCCTGTTTATACTCACTCTCTCGTTGTGCATCAACTTCTGGATCGTATTCCAGTATCAAACGTACTTTCCTGTTTTTGTCATCAGACTTACTTCCAAGATGCGCCATCGCCAACATCCCTATTGCCCTTGTTCGTAGAAGGTCGTTTCGAATCTCATCAATCTCAGGACTTTCTGGGTCAAGGGTTATGCTACAAGCATCTTTGAATGCATTCAGTCGACAATCAACCATGCTTCGGAGATGCCATTTCCTCTCCCGACGCGATGAGGAAAGGCGCTCGACCAGTCCGTCCCCATAGCATTGCTCAAGTAACCTGTTCAGTATTGCATCCGCTTGTGTGGATTCTATTTCAATGAAGTCGCGCCGTTCTGCTTCCTGTAGACGTCGAGTTTCAGCAATCCAATGCTCTCTCGATTCGTTCCCCAAACCTACAATAGCAGATGTGTCGGCTCTTATGCAATTATCTTTGACCCTAATGAAGTGAACACCCTCGATTGTCTGGTGTACATGGTGTGTTTTGTCAATGGCAATAATACCATACGTAATCTCTTCGCACACCTCCTCCCAAGCCTGTGCAGTATTAACAGCAGGCCGAATTCTCTCACGAGCCACCTTCAAGATAACATCCACGTTGAGTGAGCCAGGGGGTATTCCTACTCGTGTTCTATCTTTGTCAACTCCAATGACCAAATGCCCTCCTTGCGAATTGGCGAAACAACAGATGTCCTTTGCGAGTTCCTTCCTCTGAGACGGTTTGTCTAATGGAAGAGATACCTTGAAATCCATTCTATCGTTCTCTTCCTGTTCAAGTAGTGTTCCAAGCAAATCACTCAACTCCGATTCTTGCCCAATCTTGCTGTTTCCAAGTAAAACTTCCTCTTAGTCTTTCCTCCAATCATTCCCCGTTGCATGAAGGAGGTCGCGAGTTCAAATCCCACCCGGTCTATCACTTCTTCTGATTTCCAATATGCAAAGGAAGAGTCAAATCAACGTGAATAATGCACTAGCTATGTATTCGGGGGAAGCAAACAATGAAATCCAGTGATGCACTACACGGTACATTATGGGACCTAGCGCAAGCAATAGAAACAATTTTGGATAGATATGGAGTCTTCAAAGCCATAGAAGCAGAACGAAAGATAAGCAATAGGCGTAGAAGAACTTCTGCGATACTTAGAGATGAGGGGATCGACCAGAAAGAAATCATCCTAGGAATAATACGTGATGAATCGTACGTAGTGACAGTTGATGCATTGAAAACCAGATTCAGTTTGTCAGATGAAGATGCTGAGAAAAACGCAAAGACCTTCATCACCAATATTCTTGAAAAAGCTGACAATCGATTCACACCCAAGGTTTTGGCAGAAACTGTAAGCCTTTTCATGAATGAACTCAGTGGAAATCCGATTAGGTATGATGTCTATGCGGCTTTGGAGGGAGTCATTCTTCATCCTGATGTGACTTGTGTGTTCACAGATGGTACAAAATTGAAACCTGATTTGAAGGAGAAAATCTTTGATTCATTGATAGAATTAACGATTGCTGGAAATTTGACTGATGCGCAGGACAAGCTCGTCACAGTACTGCATATCTTGCGGCTTTATCGGTTAGCAGTCGTGTGCGCTTTTGAAGGATCCATTGCTCCCGTATCTTTCTTCAACGAATCTGTTGATATTGATCTACAACTATGTGAGGTAATCTACCATTACGATGTGACTCAAGCTAACATAGAGAACCTGAAGACCTTCTACGAAAGGATGATGCCACTAGTGCAGAACTCCTTCCGGAATCAAAAGCACAAGTACGTCTGTGTCGCACTTGAGAGATATAGTGATGCACTTGTACGGCCAGGACTCTGGGCACAAAGGATAACACTCGCCATAACCTCATTGGAAGCACTACTTCTGAAGCCAAAAGAACGAGAGGGGTTGTCCCGCAGACTTGGACAACGACTCGCAATTCTGCTCAGCAAATTTAACTATAAGCCATCTGAAACTTATGATTCCATAATCCGTGCATATGATGTGCGAAGCACCTACATTCATGGTAGTGTTGTAGGAGAAGATGCGGGGTTGGAGAATCTCTGTACTGATATTCTTGAGATGACGAGAGCCTGCATAGTCATTCTCTTGCAGATGCTAGACCAAGATAAAAACAAGATAATCGCGCTGCTTGATAAGGCAATGATTGACCTGAAATCCAGAACGATAGTTGATGGAATGGTGGAGCTTGTTGTTCTTGAGCGGAAATACTATGGCGACACAGAGCAATCTCCACAGGAGTAGTGATTTGCATCAATGAGCGAACCCAGTTCTGGCATGTAGCCGTAGAGAGATCCTCTTGGCTTGCTATGAGGAGGTCGCGCGTTCAAATCTCGATGCTCACCATTCTCTGCTCGTTGTACTCTTTGACAGCCCAAGTATATCCATTACTCAATGGACCTAGGATGACGATGTGACTACGTGGTGAGCAATGACGGAATCAAGGATTGATGTGTAGGTTACTATGATTTTCGGGACTGCGTAAATCACTGCAAGTGTTGACGCTGTTTTCCTGAACCATGATTGAATTATCTCAACATGATTCCGCAGCGGCTCCGGTACTTCTGTCATATTGTCTGCGAAGGTAGTGAAGGCTTTCTTCACATCTTTCCGTGCGCTCTGGAAGAATTCATGGTCGAATTTACTTAGACTGGGTTCTGGATTTCCATGGGCCATTTTGCCCCTAAGTCTAACGAAGTAGTTGAATAGATTGCGGTATCTCAGAAATTCCCCATCGCCAAGATACTTATCGCATGCTTTGTCTGCACCCAGCGATTCCCCTAGAATACTCAGTTTCTTTCTTAGTCCTAGGTTCTTGACTTGACTCATAGTCAATACCTGAGTGCCGCATTTATCACGCACATCATTCTGCTGCAGATAGAAAAGCACCTTGCTGCAAATGGGGGGGTGTTCTTTTATGTAATCACAGAGCATCTGCCCAAAGACTTCGAGATATGAAAAAGCTGAGAGAGAAAGCAAAGCTAAGAAACGACGTAATTCTTTCCTTCCAAAAAGACGACCAAGATCGCTTGAATCTTCATCTTCCGAAATTAGTTCAAAGCAAGACATCAATTGCTCGAATTTTTCATAGTCCTTTTCGGATTTTACTAAAGGTCTCAGTTTCACAATATCATTATTTCTAGCAATCACAAGCCAAGCATTCTGTAATTCCCCAGCTGGGAATGTCAAGAAGCAAGATACAAACACAAACATGGATAGGTTGCTCAATTGGTGGCCTAACTTCTTACCAATTTTGGTCGAAAAGAGACCAGGAAAACTCAGATCCTTGAATCCGCCATCAGCATGTTTTCCAATACCAATGATTTTGCGTTTAAGATTCTTGAGTGCAATCACCTCTTGTGCTTGTCAGTTCTGTCCATCTATGATGATTTCTATTATAATCATTCGAATCAGCCTCGGTGGCATGGAAGAGGTGCCGAGTTCGAGTTTCAGCCAGTCCACCATTTTCCTCTGAGATTCTAATCACATCCATCTTCATCATATTGTCGGAAGAGAAGACGCGCGCACGTATTTGCATCGATAATAAATTCATAGCGAAGCCCCACGAAACAGGAACTTGAGCCCTGCCCCTTTTGCCCTCGCTTAGCAATCTCCTTGGTTGCATTAGGAGGATGCATGAATCGCGTTTCAGGGCAAATCAGCATCATGTGCACCTCTTCTGTGTTCTCTCAGAACCACGAAGATTATGCCCATAGCCACTAGTAGGTTGAGTAGGACATAGGGGATTACATTCTGCAGTATCAACCCCAACTGTAGTACTGCAGCAAGCAGATTACCTGCAATATCCAAAAACACGCCCATAATCAGATATTTCTTTATCCTTGCAGCAGACCGGTTTCTCGATATTGACGGAAGTTGCTCCACACGCTCGATTGTTTCAGTTACCCTCAGCTCCGCAGTGATTACTCGTGTAGTCGTGACCGTCGTTATCTTGACTGTCTCGATTCTATCAGAGCCATCTGTCACAACTACTCACTCCAATCTAGCAGAAACTACTTGCTTCTAAAGAAAACATACTTCTTGCCATCATGGTCACTAAGAATCGATACCTTGATGTCCTCCATTTTTGCGAAATTCCGTAAAGTCCATTTCTTCGCACCTACTAGTTCCAGCAGTGCTTTGAGTTCTACACCCGTTTCCGAATTCAAGTACTTCTTGGCAACTTCTGAGAGAACGTTGTAGTTGGCCTTCGTAGACCTACGCATCTCATTCATTTTTTTTGTGGGAAGATCTTGCATTATAATCAAGGATAATTCTCCAGATATGTAATAAATGTTTGTTTATTGCGAAATATGTGGTTTTTGTGCGGGTTAGTAATGGACAATGAGTCATAATGAGAAGTGGGACAGGCAGTAGGATAGATAGTAGGATAGGACAGGTAATGGGACAGGTAGTATGACTGATAGTGGGACAGGCAGTAGGATAAGTAGTAGGATAGGACAGGTAGTTGGACAGGTAGCATGACTGGTAGTGGGACAGGCAGTAGGAGGGGTAGTAAGACAGGACAGGTAATGGGACACGTAGTAGGATAAGCGAATCTCGCTCGGTCCGCCACCCAATCTATGCTAATCAGTCCTTTATATGGAACAATCAACCTCAGAAAAAGTCAGCTCGACTTAGTTTCAGATTTATCGTCACTGGAATCCAAGCGCTTGAAACACAAACCGCCAAGTTCTCCGAATATCGTTGCCAGCTCCTGAGGCACCTTACTTGGTTTCCTATCTCCACCTAATTCGGTCAATGTGCGTCCTAGTTCATTCCAGTTTTCCTTGTCTTCATCGGAATCAAATTCTAGAGGTCTTTTTAGAAGCAAGTGAATCAAATCAATAACATCATGCACAGAACCTGTGATTTTGGCAAGCTGGAGAATGGAATCGAGCTGAATAGAATGAAGTGTCAGAGGTATTAATGGAAGAACCATTGTGGGATGACGGATGTCAATTAGTCTAGCTAGCCAATGCAGAGTTGATGCCACATCATCACCAACCATCTCTGACGCAGGGATGAAAGAACCACTGACATCAAACAACCGGATGCTCAGGACTTTCTTTAGACTCCCATAGCATTGCTCGAATTTTCTACGAAAGAGCTCGGCTTTTGCTTTCCCTAGCCAACCCTCGTAATGATCTGCATCAAGTTCTGTTGAAACATCATAAGCCCGCCATGCTAATCCAACTGGGAATGTTCGCAGTTTCAGCCAAGACCCCAGAGTGCCATTGGAAGTCGGTTGACCTGTTCTATCATATGATGTTTCTCTGGAAATATCCCACCGGTCCCGTTCATCATAGACTCTTTTCATGGTCGCATGCACAAACGAGTCCATGCCAGCTAATTCCTTTTCAAATGGAACGAGATATCCTTCATGTAGGTGAAGAAGCAAGTTTCCTATTCGGGACCAATGGGATGAACTTGTAGGAGAGGGCATATCGAGTTCTGTTCGAATGTCTTTGAGAACACTGATTAAGAACCAGCCTCTCTGTAGGTCATTCCAAGACCTCGTACTAGCCTTGTGTTTACGTTCGTCCCAAAACATCCTTCGAAATGCTGATTTGTAGTATAATCCTCTATGCTTGCTCCAATAAGCATCAACCTGAGGCTGAATCGATTCAAGACAATCCTTTACTTCACTTCGAATTTCCTCGGCTAATTCCTCCAAGGTTTCTATTGGAACCCTTGGTTGTTTTGAAATATGGTCAAAAAAAGTCCTGTTCAGTTCAAGTACTGTAATAGCTAAATCATCGGGGAATCTACCAATGGGAATTCCTGCATCCTGCAACCAGATTTCGCCCACTCCCTGAATGTCAATATTTCTGTCAAGCGTACCAATCCATACCTTTCTAATTCTGCGAAGTACAATCCATTCGGAACAGGGTTTCTTTTCTTTGCCATGCTTCCTTTTGGTACAGGGTTCTAGTGTTGTAATTAGATCAGCGTCAGCGAAAGCGGTCTTATCCGCTATTCTATGCTCAAGAGCAATATACTCAGCATGATCACCAGAACCAGTCTGGTTACGATATGCTTCAGAAATTATCTTTCCGTCAATGACAATCACCGCTCCCACCATTGGAATTGCCTTTCCTTCTTTTTCAGGCGTGCATTTTCTAGAGAGCTCAACTGCTCGTTCAAAGTGATGTCTATTGACTTTATTTGGATTTTCATCAATTTTCAAAGTACATTCCCGCCACCCGCATGATTTAATGGGAAAGACCTGCAGATAATAATTACGAATTCAATATTAAGTACCGATATCTAATAACTAGGGAATTAAGGAGGAGGTCGTGAGTTCAAATCTCACCCGGTCCACCATTTCTTCTATTCCAATGGCCCCTCCTTCTGAAGTTGCCTTCTTACGCTCTCTACGTCATCAGGTCTTTCCGCTAGCCAGCTCTGAACCGTTTCGGATTTCATTGGGTCGTTGATCTGAGGATTAGGAAAACATCGATGGTCTTAATACCCGGACAAGGCTCGGTCAGTTACGGGACTGGAGGTAGCTTGTTTGGTCTGTCAGATATGTGGAAAGAAGAGCGGCTACTACCCGCTTTGTGCAGAGCATTTCCAGATGCGTGACCAGGGACTAGTAATCAAATGCAACGACTGTGGGCAATGGCATCTCAAAGCAGAAGGATGTTCCAGATGCAAACATGAAGAACGAGACCAGAGTGAAATCATGTTCGAGAGAGGGCTGTTGGAACGATGGGGAAAAAGACTCTTTCGCATCTTCAAACAAGGAGAGGAGTATGCCGCAAAGGACTATGATCTAGACCGCTATGACAGAGTCAAGGCAATCTCAGGCGAACTTCATGAATTCTGGAAGGATTTGAACAACGAGGTGGTCTACGTTCCTCAAAGACAGTTAGAACAATGGTCAGCAGAGCTCAACGATATCGCACTGGATGGGCTTCACTATTCCGATGATAGCTATGACATTGGGAGATATTCCGAGTTTCTAGGAATTGCTGATGAACTCCGTGAACAGGTTCAATCGTACTCAATGGATCTAGAGGACATTCCAGAACCTCAACCAACATCTACAGATGTATCATTTGTGAAAGACAGAGAAATTCTCCCGAAAATTCTTAGCATGATTGACAGGGCCGAAAAGACGATTCTTATTGCATCTCCATGGATTTGGGGCATCACAGATATTGAGCAGAAACTCACACAAGTGAAGGAAGAACGGAATGTTTCGATAAGGATACTAACACGAAGAGCAGGAGATGACCCCCATCATGAGGAAACAGTCAGAGGGTTCCACAAGAGGAGATTTGTCATAGAAACTGCAGACCATCTGCACGCGAAAATAGTAATTGTTGATGACAAAGAACTGTATATCGGCTCAGCAAACCTAGTAGCCCCTTCTATGAATAGGAATCTGGAGGCAGGCATCTGCACAAGCGATCCGCGAACTGTTTCTCAAGCACTGGTCTACTTCGAAGAGGCGTTCTCAGCGGCTTTTGAGAGTCGATTTATTAAATGAAAAGAATATGGGACAGAGGGCGCGATTCCTTTCTTGTAATTCACAATAGAATCTGCAAACATCTCGAGTCTTAGGGTCTAAGAATCACTACAATGCCAATTGGCCTGGAGGAGGTCCAGAGTTCAAATCTCGGCCGGTCCGCTTTTTCCATCCTTGGAATGATAGTCCAATCTCTACTACTAAATCTTATATCATGCCAGACGGCAAAACTGCTTGAATCGTGGATAGGAATCAAGTTCAATGATTAGAAAGTTAGAGATGTCAGACAATCATACCTATTCCACTCTGCGTGGTGTGTGAATGCGATTTTACGAGGGCCGAGTGGTATTCTCTGATACTGAGTTATGCTTGTGTTTCGGATGCGTGTTTGCTAGTATCCTCTTTGTGTTCGCAACCTATGGAATCGCACCAGTATTGATGGGAGGCGGACTATACTATTACTACTATTGGGAGAGAGAACAAGATAGGAAGGCTCGAAGCAAGATAGAGAAACTTTGGGCTGACCTTGAGACGCTCCGGAAAGAAATCAAGCTTCTGTGGAAATTCGATTCGTATCTCACTACTCCAGCTAAGATGGCGTTCGAAACCCCTCTTGAAAAAGCAATGATGGAACTATTGAAGATGCCTGACAAGTTCGACCATCATGTTGAACCAATTGCGAATAATCTTGATTCTTTCCTGACCTTTCTTCAGAGATATAATGAAGCTTACATCATTGAGCAAAAGTCGAGACATGCTGAATTCTTCAACGGTCTGGATTATCATGATGGCTACGGTTTCAATGAGAGGCAAGCACGAGCAATCCTAACCAATGATATCAATAACCTAATCATAGCTGGTCCTGGTGCAGGGAAAACTCGCGTGCTTACTTCGCGTGCAGCTTTCTTTGCTCATCGTAAAGGCGTAGCACCAAGAGAAATTCTCATCCTAGCCTACAACAAGAGAACAGTCAACGAGATAAGAAGTCGGTTAAAGCACAGGTTTGGAATCGAGGGTGTGGAAGTGACCACTTTCCACAGTCTAGGGCTTCGAATTCTTAAGGCTTATGACAAAACGAGGCGCGATACTAACGTCGAGAGCGAAGGAGAAGCCACAATCAAGGAAATTGTTGACAAGTTAGTCAAGACTGATTATAAGTTTCAGGCAAAGTATCTATCATACGTCAGTGCGTGGGGTGTGCCTGAGGAGCTGGCTGCTATGGAGCCTGAGCTCATGGATGAACGCTTTCGACATCGTCTTCATGAATTCTATAGAGCACTGAATGGAAGAAAAGTCGGAAGCCTTGCAGAACGTGACATTGCCAACTATTTTCTCCAGCATGGAATTCCATTTGAGTACGAACCTGAAGTTACGTGGTGTGACAAGGATCCTGATGAACCCAAACGAACCTACCATCCAGACTTCTATCTTTCAGAATATGATATATATCTAGAACACTGGGCTGTAAGCTCCGACTGTCGACCACCTGATTTCTTTTCAGCCGAAGATACAATGGCATATTTTGAAGGGATGTGTTGGAAACGTGAGCAGTTTCAGAAACACGGGAAAACACTCTGGGAAACAAACCATACATTGTTTGCAGAGAACAATCTTATTCCTACACTTGAACAGAATTTGGCAGAAATAGGCGTGCAGCCGCAGAGACTTTCATACCCTGAGCTTCTGCGGAAAATAGGTCTGCAGCCAGGACCTGACAAGGCAGTTCGTGATACTATTGCTGAAGCTATTAAGACTGCAAAGGTCTATGGTCATTCACCAAAATCCCTCGCGCTGCATGTTCAATCAGCTAATGATCGTCAAAAGAAGCGTCAACAAGTACAGTTCATTTGCGATATCGTATTGCCGGTGTTCAAACGCTACGAAACAAAGTTGCAGGAACACGGAGAAATCGACTTTGAAGATATGATTAATCTCGCGATTGGTGCTTGTAAGCTAATTAAATCTGAGAATGACAGGCGCACTGGTTTTGGACCGTATAAGTTGATTCTTGTTGACGAATTTCAAGACATCTCAGAGCAAAGGCTTCAGTTCCTCAGAGCACTTCAACAACTTGCTGCAGATTGTAGGCTGTTTTGTGTTGGTGACGACTGGCAAGCAATTTACGGTTTTGCCGGATCCTCGACCCGGCACATGATTCGTTTTGAGAGTTCCAGTCCGGCGCTAGCTCGCGTAGATCTTGAGCAGAATTATCGCAATCCATCTCAGATTTTGGAATTTAGTATGGAAACCATCAATGGATGTTCTGAAAAGATAAGCAAGATTCTTCTACCGAGAAACATTGATGAAACCGAAATAAGAGATAGCTCTCTCATCTTCAAACGATTCGCTGGCTCAAACGAATATGATTTCAAGTCATGCCAAAATGAAGTTGCGTTCAAACTTATAGAGGATTTAATCAGCTCCGGCGTTGATCCTGCTGAAATACTTGTACTCTCTCGTTTTAACCATGGATACGGTGATTTGCGACGGGCCTGCAATCAACATCCAAAAATTCCAGTGGAACTCATACGGGAAGGTCAGGTCAACCGACCTGGTGCAAGGTTCATGACTGTCCACAGAAGCAAGGGATTAGAAGCCGAATATGTGCTGGTGTTGAATGCATTCAAGGGTGTATTCGGATTTCCATCAGAAATTAAATCGAGATTGAACTTTGACATTATTAATCCCGATTTGCCTGATTTATTAGATGAAGAACGCCGACTTCTTTTTGTCGCCATTACTAGGGCTAAGAAACGGTGTGTGGTTTTTACATGGGCAGGGCAGGAATCCAAGTTTCTTGTTGAGAATGAACATTTTCTGAATCAATTCCGAGTACCAGAGGTTCCAGTGTTTGAAGGTCGAATTCTTGACGAACGAGATCGTGCATATAATATCGAAGCTTCTCTATCTCCAAGTTTCAAACCCACCTTCTGGGTTCCAAAGAGTCAAGTTTCACTAGAGGTAGACAACGGAACTAAAACCTTCAAGTTGAAAGATTGGTGGTATAAGAAAGAGATTCTAGAGAGATGGCAGAACCTTGTTTCCTTTTCGTCTTAGATGATTCACCTCTTAAGAGATTGAGTTCGAATCTCGGCCGGCCCCCATTTCTTCTCCTGATGTATCACAGATCAACAAATTGAGCCTGAAGAAGATTATTCATCAGAGTCCTGATACTTGCTCAGTAGTGCAATTCCAATCAGTCGAAATACCAGACCTCTTAAGACAGTTGATATTCTAAGAAAGCATTATTCAAAATTGCTAGTATGGTTTCATATTGACGAGGTTGGATATGGTGGTTAGGAAATGGCACAAGACGATACCCTTGAAGGTATTGATGAGTTCTTGGAAAATTCTGCAAAGGAATTTGATGCTCCGGGTCTAGCGGTTGTCGCCATAAAGGACAAGGAGGTTATCTACTCCAAGGGATTTGGATACCGCGATGTTGACAAGAAACTTGAGATGACTACAAGCACGATACATCCTATTGCCTCATGCACCAAGTCATTCACCAGTACAGCAATTGCTATGCTCGTAGATGAAGGAAAACTAGAGTGGGACGCTCCTATTCGTGAATTCATTCCGCGATTCAAGATGAAAGACCCAGTAGCAACAAATCAAGTCACAATTGTGGACATGTTATCACATAGGACCGGTCTACCACGACATGACTTTGTGTGGTTCAATGATGAGTTCACATACGACCTAGTGCTAGAACGATTGCCTCACTTAGACTCAAGCAAGGACATCCGCACGAGTTTTCAATATTGCAATCTCATGTATTTAGCTGCTTCGGTAATTATTGAAGAGCTATCAGGGATGAACTACAATGACTTCATTTCGAAACGTATTTTCAAACCACTAGGAATGAAGGATTCGAATTTCTCACTCACTGTTATGCAGAAGACACCAAATTTCGCTACGCCCTACAAAATCGATTACAAGGATGAAAATCTGGGTTATATCCAGTGCGATTATGTTGTTAATGATGTAGCAACAGGTGCGGGATGTATCAATGCAAGCATTGACGATATGGGGAAGTGGTTGAAATTCCATCTCAACAGGGGCAAGGTTGGCAAAAAGCAGCTTGTTACTGCAGATAACTTGCGAAGAACACATGATTCAGTTATCATATGCTCGATGACATCGGGGCTTGATTTCTGGATGCCAAATCAGAAATGGTTCCGAATGGAGACATATGGATTGGGCTGGAGTGGATTGATGTATAGGGGTTATCGGGTAGTGATACATGGTGGAGGGATAGACGGCTCATCATCCCTAATGGGATTCCTTCCGGATGAGGATATTGGAGTTATGGCTGTTGTTAACAAGAGTGACTGTAATTTATCCGGTGCTGTCGTCTACAACTTGTTTGATAGGTTCCTGGGATTGGATCCAGTTGAGTGGAATGATATATACACGAAAAAAGATGCTGGAATTATCAAGAGTGTCCAGGAATCAAGTGAAGCATCGCAGGGGCTTCAAATTACTGATACTAAACCAACTCGTCCAATGGAGGAGTATGTAGGTAAATATCATCATCCAGGCTATGGCGATTTCGAATTCTATATCCAAGATAATGAACTACGGTCTAAATGTGGATCCGTTGAATACCCCCTAACTCATTTTCACTATGATACATTTCAATACGACATTAAACGGTTTGATGTCAAAGGACTATTGACCTTTCATGCGGACGATAGAGGGCAAATTGTTGGGTTCGCAGCAAAGTTGGAAGAACTCACCCCTCCTATTACTTTCAGTCGACTTCCAGATCAATACTTGAGAGATGCGGATTTTCTCAAATCATTGGTTGGTAAATATGAGGCAGTTGGAATAGTCTTGGAAATCGCACTTAGAGGAGATGATACGATTACATGTTCATTCCCCGGTCAGCAACCTATTGAGTTGGAACCAGTGCGTGGTATGAGATTTAAGACAAAAGACGAATCATATTCTATCGAATTCAAGAAGGACGAATCAGGGAAAATATCAGAATTCCTCTACATAGCTTCGATGCAGGTCATCCCTGCAAGGAGAATAGAATGAAGACTATCATTCTCGATGTAGCAAAAGCATCTCGATTTCGCGATGATTGAAGACTAATCGGATAAGGTTCCCTGAAACAATATATTTCTTCTTCTATCTTGCTTTGGTATGATTCCCAAAATGGAAGAGGTCCCGAGTTCGAATCTCGGCCGGTCCACCATTCTCATTATGAAGCATTCAGAGAGGGATTGAACGGGACAACAGGATAAGGGAGATTGGTCAAAACTCCCATTCCTTGAATGTATGAGAGAGTTTTTATCATAGTTCGATAAGTCAAAACAGTCTGTGAATAATCACAGACGGAGTTAGGAAAAGATGAAGTTTCTCATAGAATGGCATTCTAAGCCAAAATATAGAGAGAAGTTGAATAAGCTAATCGCAGAGTGGAAGCCTCCAGACGAATTCAAATTCTTGATTCCGCCTCATCACGTGGTGGGGGGTCATCGAGGCATAGGTGTAATCGAAGTCGATGATGTGGAAATCCTCCAGAAGGGTCTGGGATTCTTCATGGATTTCGCGGATTTCGTGGTCACACCAATCCGTCCTTTGCTTCCTGTTCCTAAGTAGTCCAGTAATCTATCAACTTGTGCATTGGAACTCTTTCAGTGAGTACGATACTCCATTCAATAAGAGAAAGAAAGAGCCTATCGATTCAAATTTCGAGCGGCCCACCAATCATCTTCGTAGTCGTTCCTTTCAACGCGTTTCATTCTGACTCCTACCATGAAGTCGATTTCGAACTTTATCAAGCAACAGGCGCATGTCTACTCGATAGGGAGAGAAGAGATAGAGCAGTCCAAGAGCAATCCAGGCTATCCAGATTCCACAATGCATGAATACAAGGTAGAATACCTGGTCAACAGGATATGCAGGCGAGATTACACCGAGTATTCCGGGCGGAAAAGGAATGGGAAAGAACATCCCTGGACCCCCACTTGTCCACATCAACCCCTCCTCGAGGCTCCACCACCAACAACACTGAGAGAAAGCTGATACAAGAATCCAAATGTAGTAGACTAAAAGGAGAGCAACAGCGACACGGCGTGTCCGGGCAGCTTTGTCCACATGACGCTTCACTAACAGGTTTTGATTCTGGGACTCCACATTCTGAGTACTCGATTCATTCATAGAAACCCCACTACTCCAACGCAAGGATGCTTCATAATTCAATTGTTCAGTTTCGACAATAATCTTCCTATTTCAGTAGTTGATTCCGATAGACGACTGTGCGCACCAGATCTCGCCGGTCCACCGTATTTCATTCTAAGGATAACATAGGTTCCAAGTTGGTTGATATGAATGAACAAGGCTCATTATCTCAATGTATGCTTCGTCTGAAAAGAAAGGTTGAGGACAGGTTGCTTCTCCATCGTAAACTGCGAAATGGATGTGTGCGCTAATACCCAACTTCAGGAATTCACCGAGTGTGTCTCCTTTAGCGACCCAATCACCTTCTTCAATATCTAACATCTCTATTTGACGGTCAACACCAGATGAATCCGTAGTCCAAGGTTCAAAGACATATCCGATTTGTATAGTTTCATTAAATCGAATTGATACATGGATCATGTATACGTTATCTGCTGGACCGGTATCAGTCCATGAGATTTCTTCCACAAATCCCGGTGCAGCAGCTATTACTATAGATTCGTTATTGAAGCCGAAATCAAGCCCGTTGTGTACTGCTCCCCAAGGACAATTATCGCTTTCACTATAGCCACCACTCCAACCAAGGATATCCGCTTGGTCTGTATATATCACACCCATGTAATTCAGATTCGAAGAATCGTAACGCCCTTCATTATCAAAGAGGGATGGATCATTAGAGTTGCCCCCAGATTGCATATACAATACAACGACGGCAATAATTACAATCAATAATACTAGTATGGGGCACGTTTCTTTCCGCATAATCCTTTTTCGTAGCAAAGCATGCTCAAATACCTGTCCCTTTATTGACATTGAAGAGGTCCAGAGTTCGAATCTTGCCCGGCCCGCCATTGCTTCTCCGAAAGAGTTCCATCCAAGGATCGCTACATTGAAATCGCAAAGTTGTGGAAAATACTATAAGTTCTCACGAGCATTATGAGTTTGATGAGTTACTTTGCAGCTTGAGATTGCACTTGATACCGTTCTCATAGGCAACTTCCTGGCGATATGTCTTCTCTTCACACTATACCTAATATTGAGGATATGTGCTGGACCGAATATGACAAGACCTGAACGAAGAGGAGGAACGCCGAGGGTTGACGATTTGACCGCAACACAGAGTGCATATGGGCATGAGACTTCATATTCCTCTAGCATCCAAGGGTGTGGGTCTTCAGCAGGTCCTTTTCCAATTGGTGGAAGAACAGAAAGACTTCCCACAAGATCGTTTGGAAGCTACACTAAGCCGAGAAGGAAATCAAAGAAAGGCTGACTTGTGACTTGAGGAAATCCTAGTGCGAATCGAATCTCGCCCGGTCCATCATCTTCTTCCAATAACTTAATGGCGATCTGCCCTGATGAGAGGAGAAGCACTTAAGATAATGCCAAAGCAGGATAAATGGTTCAGAATGAATTTGATGCAATCCGAAAGAGACCCTCTCAGGAGTGTGAAACTCTTGGGTAGAGTGTTTCTCGCCTTTTCTATGGTGTTGCCCCTCATCGTTCTTCTCATACCAGAATCCGAGATTCCAGTGAGCACTGGCCCACTTATACTCTCGTGGCTGATGATACTCCTGATGCCCATCGAGATTCTACTCATCTATGTGGTTTACCATTTCCTTAGCAAGAAGCCCAGACAGGAAAACTTCATGGCTTCAGCATATATCATGTACATTATCGGGACCAGTCCATCGATCTTCGGTACTATAATAGCATTCACTGACTCAACTCTGTGCCATACTGCGATTCTGCTGGGCTTGATGTTTTCTCTTGTCGGTCTCGGGTTTGCCTTCAGGCTCTCGGTGAACCTTTGGGACAACATCCAAGCCTTCAATCAGTGAGTAGGTCGAGTGGGCAGAATCTCGCC
Organism: Candidatus Thorarchaeota archaeon; assembly: GCA_030612365.1. Classification (GTDB taxonomy): domain Archaea; phylum Asgardarchaeota; class Thorarchaeia; order Thorarchaeales; family Thorarchaeaceae; genus WTCK01. Next base: position 966 of record JAUWOA010000001.1, on the reverse strand, counting down.
CGGTTCACCACTCTCTTCTCATCACCCCCATCCAAATGAATCAAATACGTCAATAGAGATGCGCTCATTGGAGATGCAACTTGCAAAATACCTCAACCTTTGAAGTCCCGAAACAAAAGATTAGGCTGGATCGACCACCTCAGGGAGAGCCCATTCTGGACGTAGGAGGCGGGGGAGAAGGATTGGTGTCAAGAATCGAAGGCGCAAGAGTATGCGCAATTGACATCCGGATGGATGAGATAAGGGAAGCCCGCATTCATGACCCACCTTCCAACTGGTTTGTTGGTGATGGTAGGGCTCTTTGTTTTCGCGACTCCAGCTTTCAGGTAGCCACACTATGGTTCTCGCTTGGATACATGAGAGATTGGGAAACCAAGCACCAAGTCATGAAAGAGGTGCAGAGAGTCCTAAAGCCGGATGGTGTTGTGTCAATCATGGCCAGCAAGATAGTATGCAAGGAAGATAGATTTCTATTCAGAGTAGTGTATACTCTACCTGATGGAACCATTTCTCAAACAGGGTACGGAGTCAGAGGGAAACAGAATCAGACGCTTGAGAGTGCTAGTCGATTGCTGAAGGATATTGGTTTCAGACTACAGCATGCTCAGGAACATGAGCACTGGTTCAAGATACTAGCCATGAAGTGAGGGCGCATGCTTCGCATCTCCAAAACCTTAAAGTGGACAACTTATGCTGACCGAGCCAACCCGTAGTAGGTGATTAAGAATGAGTCTAGCAGTATGGTGGAAACGTGGCAGTAAACCAGGACTCATCATGATATTCCTAGGTATCGCGGGTCTGGTTCAGATTCCAGTTATGTGGCACGCTCAGGTCTACGTTCAGGTGTTGAGCGCTGAGCTGCAATTGATTGTAGGCTTGGGTGCCATGGTAGTGCTCACAGGTGCTTACGTCGTGATGGCAGAAACAATGTATCGCTGGGCTCACATTGTGTCCAAAAGGAAAGTA